>RGDT01000005.1 GCA_009918525.1 Planctomycetia bacterium | reverse complement strand
GCTGTCGCAGGGCACGAGAGCGGCATCGCGATACGCCTTGGCCCGTGCGTACAGGGCGGCTTGCATTGCCTTTAGCATCTCGCCGATGCGATTCGCAGCTGCATCCAACGGGACGCCGAACTCTTTACCCTCTTTGCCGGGCACGTCGCGTCGGGCGATGACGCAGGCGTTTTTCTGCAAGTCCTTCGGCCCCAACTCGACTCGAATCGGCACCCCCTTGACCTCCCACTCGGCAAACTTGTAGCCGGGCTGGTATTGCTCGCGGTCGTCCACTTTGACCGAAACCGCGTCGTAATTCAACCATTCGCGTAGCGGTTGTTCGCGCACCTCCGCGGCAAGTTTGTGAGCCGCCTCCAGCACGGCCGACCGTTCGGCATCGGTTTTGTAAATTGGGACAATGACCGTGTGCAACGGTGCCAGGCGAGGCGGTAATACCAGACCGTTATCGTCACTGTGAGTCATGATCAGCCCGCCAATGAGACGGGTCGAAACCCCCCACGACGTAGCCCAGGCGTGTTCGCGTTGGCCTTGCGTGTTCTGGAAGGTCACGTCGAACGCCTTGGCGAAGTTCTGCCCCAGGAAATGACTCGTGCCCGCTTGCAATGCCCGCTTGTCTTGCATCATGGCTTCGATACACAGCGTGTACACGGCTCCGGGGAATTTTTGCCCGTCGCTCTTCGGCCCTACCATAACGGGCATCGCCATCCAATCCTCGGCAAATTGCCGATAAACGTGGACCATGCGATGCGTTTCCTCCTCGGCCTCTTTGGCGGTCGCGTGGGCGGTGTGGCCCTCTTGCCACAAAAACTCGGCCGTTCGCAAGAATAGTCGGGTCCGCATCTCCCAGCGAACGACGTTGGCCCATTGATTGATCAGCAACGGCAGATCGCGATAGCTCTGAATCCAGTTCTTGTACGTCTTCCAGATGATCGTCTCGGAAGTGGGGCGGATGACTAGCTCCTCTTCCAGTTTCGATTCCGGGTCGGGAATCAGCCCTTTACCATTAGGATTAGGCACGAGCCGTGAGTGCGTGACAAGGGCACATTCCTTGGCGAAGCCTTCGACGTGGTCGGCTTCCTTCTCCAGATAACTCTTGGGGATGAACAAAGGGAAGTAGGCGTTGACGTGGCCAGTGTCCTTGAACAGACGATCCAGGCCGCGTTGCATCTTCTCCCAGATACCGTAGCCGTACGGCTTGATCACCATGCAGCCTCGCACGTCGGAGTTTTCGGCGAGTCCAGCCTGTTTGACGATGTCGAGATACCACTCCGAATAGTCCTTGGTGCGTGGGGTGATCTTGTCGGCCATGAGTGCGGCTCCTTCGCGGTAATGTTGCCCTGATGACGGGAATTATAGGAAGACCAGGGCAAAGAAGCAGAAGGGAAAACGCCTGAGCGGTTGACGTTTGAATAAATGCGTTCTACAAATCGTCCGTAGATTGATAGTTTGGGTAATGAACTTTAGAGATCAATTAGATTAAATTATGACACAATCAGGATGGAGTGAATCGCGAATTGGTCTGCTGGTCGTGCTGAGTCTGGGTCTGTTGACGCTGGCCGGTTGTGGGGGCGGAGTCCCAAAAGAAAAACTCGATGCCGCACAACAAGCCGTGACCAAAGCGCTGGACGCCTGGAAAAAGAACGAGAAGCCGGTTGGCTACATGTTCACCGATCCGGCCCACGCCAAAAGGCAAAAACTGATGGATTATCAGATATTGCGAACCGAGGCCGACCGCGAGGGAGTGATCCGAACATTCGTCAAGCTGACGCTTCAGGACGCCCGTGGTAAGCAAGCTACACCGCAAGCCGCTTACATGGTCAAGCTCGAGCCTACCCCTGTGATCTCCAACGATCCGATGTTCTGAAATTCGCCCGTTTTTCATGAGGTAACCATCTGTGAAATCCGTACTTCGCCGTAATGCTTTCACTCTGATTGAGTTATTGGTGGTGATTGCGATCATCGCTATCTTGATCGGTCTTCTGCTGCCCGCTGTTCAGAAAGTGCGCGAGGCTGCTGCTCGGATGCAGAGCAGCAACAACCTCAAACAGCTCGGCACCGCCGTTCACAGTTTCCACAGCACGTATGACCGGATGCCGCCCATGTTCGGTACCATGTCGCCGGGATCGGCCAATTTTGGAGGCGGTTCAGTCTTCTATCACCTACTGCCGTACGTTGAGCAGGAGAATCTGTTTAGGATGGGTGTCGATGCGTCGCGTTCGTCGCAGTTGAAGCTGCTGCAAGCACCGCTGGACCGCAGCTACCCGGCCAACGGCACCTCCACGGTCCCCCTCTCGGGCACGCAGGGTTCGACGACTTTTGCGACCCTTTATCCTTCCTGGGCCAGCACGGCGAACACCACATGGGGCGTGAGTAGCTACTCGGCCAACTGGCAGGTATTTGGCGACACTCCAAACAACTTCAACCGTATGTCCGACGGTTTATCGAACACGTTCATCTTCGGCGAGAAATACTCGACGATGACGGGTGGGCCGTTCGGAGCGGCTGCTAACTTATGGGGCTATGGCGTGGATGCTCGGACTATTCCCAACGATTTTAACCCCGCACTGGGAAGTAATCAGTACCCCAGCGAAGCCCAGTGGGCCAACGGCCTAGCTGTTGCCGGATCATTGTACAATAGCCCCTATCATCCGCGAAACGGGTTCGTGAACCGTGGCAGTGCGGTGCCGGGTGCATGGCCCGACACGATGCCTTGGCGGTGCCGTTGTATGCGAAGGCCGGAGTGGGCACCGTTGATTAGCAGCGTACACCCACAGAAGTCCCAAAGTTTCGTTTCTGCCGGAATTATGATCACGATGGGCGACGGCAGCGTCCGCTTCGTCAGTTCCAGCGCGACAGATCAGACTTGGGTGGCTATTGAAACCCCGGACTACGGCGAGACGATAGCACCCAACTGAGCATTCGTGGGTGTGCCTCAGGAATTTGGCACATTTGACTCACCAGTACAGGATGAACCCCAAGCACAGCTGGAAGCGTCAGGTACGGCGAATCGCGAAGCACCATCAAAGCCAGAAAGCGAGCGGGGTGTGGCAACGCCCCGATTCGCCTTCGCTGACACATCCGGCTCTGCAGTCCCGCTTGCGGACGTGTCTCTCGATCAAATACTCGGGAGCGGATTGAAAAGAAATGAGTAAAATAAAACAGTTATTGATCGTTGTTGTGGTGATGATGTTGGGGGGATGTGGTACGACTTCCCCGTCTCTCCTACCGGGGGATGAAGTACGACCCGACATCGCCTTCGCGCCCAAGGCTCCTTGGTCGCCCGGTGCACGGGTAAACCTCGGAATGCTCGTTCAGGTTCATCGTCCTGGACGCAGTCACAAAGTGTATTTATCCGATAATGCCGTTTCCCCGAATCAAGCCGTCATGCGAGCCACCATCACGTTTTTCAACGGCGAAAATACTTTGGGCAAAGCCCTCGAAGTACCTTTCGTGCGCGACTGCTGAGGTGATGGTCGATTCATGGCCTCGGTCGAGGCCGCGATAATCGTACCCATCGGAGCCACACGCGCTCGCCTGGAAGCTGAGTTTACGATGCCTGTCGAAGGTGTAACATTCCGCCCTAGCGCCATGGAAGTGATCGTTGCAGGCGAGGATTCGTTCTCCCGCTAGTCAATAGGGCGAGCGGAGCGTGTCAACGCCCCGATTCGCGATAGACAACCAGAGCCGGAAGCGAGCGCGGCGTTGACACACCCCGTTCGCCATCGCTCCCGGCTCCGTTTGCCGTGTTTTCACTTCTTCTCCTGCGGGGCGGGCAACTCCAAACCTCCGGCCATCGACAAATCACGAGCACCGAGCTTGTCGGCATTTTTGGGCGACATCGTGAACGTCAGCACCGCCTGATCTCCTTCGGCGTTGGCGATCAGGAAGAAATTCTGAAGCACCTGCACACCGTCGAGTTGTCCGACCACCGAAAGACGGTAAATATACTTGCCGTCCGTCGTCGGCACACTCTCGGCTTGGATCTCGCGTTCCGGTCGCCAGCCCGACGTATTGTTCATTGCCTTCTTGAACTCTTCGGGTTCCAGATGTTTGCCCTTCTCCGCCTTGGCCCAGGGCGAGACCGTGGCTTGCGCGATGAAGTCGCCGCGATCGAGGCAGCGAAACACCGTATGGTCGGCGGTGACGGCCGTCAACTGCCATTCACGCGGGTGAAAGAGGGCAAAACGGCCCTTGGTGTCGCGATACTCAACGAAGGTCATGGCGGGCGGCGGGGTGTAGCCGTCGGGTACGCCGATGGTTGACACGTCGTTCAATTCCGAAGGAGTCTCGATCGGTTTACGGCTGACGACGACGCGGGTCTGAATAGTGCTAGCGGGACTGACGGGACCTTGATCGCGTTCGTCTTTCTGCGACCACTCCAATCGAGTCAGACGGTTACTTTTCAGGTCATACACGCCGACCGCGTCAATGGAGGCAGTCACCATTGCCCCATTCTCGACGCCCTTGGCGGTGCCGGTGACGGCGAACGTGGCCTGATCGACCTCGACTTTGACGAATTTCCCTTCGAGTTTACTATCCGTAACACCCTCGAGGTTACACAGCGCCTGGGCCGTCGCTGCGCTGATTTTCCAGGTTTCGCCCGGCTTGAGTTCTTTGCCTGGAAGCACACCAGCAACGGCGAGCGTGTCGAAGTGATCGCCCACGGCGTCGAGTTCGCCGCGCGTCAGAGCACCCGCGGGGCAATAGACGAGTCGTTGATCTTTGTAGCGTTGGGCGACAATCATTTTGCGTGAAGGTCGCAGACTGCGTTCGGACTGGTCGGTGCCAGCTTCGATACTCACCTTGACGATGTCATAGGCGCGAACAGCACGAGAGGCGGTGGCGTCGGTGGAGGCGAGGACACGTTCGGTAAAGGCATGTGAAGCGGAGGCACGCAGTTTCAGCGTCGCGGGACCGGTTTCTTTCTTGATGCGCAATTCACCGTTGAGCTTCATGTCAAGGGTGTACTGGAAGCAATCACCCGGTTTTACCATCTCGCTCAGGTTGCCTCCCTGTCCCCAAGCTGGCGGAATGACCGCCAGGAGACCCACAGCCGCGATACGCCACGACAACATTTGGTCTTCCTCCGTAATACGCCACCGTAGCGGCGAAGAACGGCGAGCATAGCGGAGCCACCAAACGAGTCAAGGCGAGGGGCAAAGAAGGATGAAAACGGAATGGAGATGTCAGAGATGAAAACGATGGCGAGCGGGGCGTGTCAACGTCCCACTCAACGGCAACGGCGAATCGGAGCGTTGACACACCCCGTTCGCCCGATTGACTACCGGATCACTTCTTCTGCTGCTGCTTTTGAAATGCTTTTTCGTCCGTGTCAGCCTTTTGCTGGGCAGCTTCCTGAGCTTTTTGAGCATCCGCTCCCGAGAGAGAGGGATTGTCGCCGCATCCCGTTAGAAGGCAGGAGAGACCGACAAAAATAAACAGGGAAGTCAAGGTTCGCATGGTTGGTTTCCTGAATTTCGTTCTCAAGATAAACATCAGGGCAAGTTGACCGTTTCGCCGCCGTTTCGTGTTGAATAAGCGATCCAGGCAGTTTGATCAACATTGAAAGAGACCGGACGGACCGAGCCATCGCAAGCCACCGTCATAACGATACCCGTGTGAGGACCACCGAATTGCTGATTCCAGATGGTAACCGGATTGCCGGAAGCATCGACTACATTGGGAGCTTCGGTGTCAGGTCGAGGAGTACGGGGAATGGTACGATTCGCAGCGGATGGCCCGGCTGGTTGTCCATTGTTGTACTGATAGGTGAAAGTACCCCCCGATTGCCGAACAACGCACTCATCCCAACCCGCGTTGCACCATACTTCATTGTCGCCACCATCGGCACCGTTGAAATAACGGCTCGGATGTAACCACTTTTCAGCAATCAACAGGGTGTTGGAGGTTCCATCGGTGATCATGGCGATACGCATCCGGCCTGCCGTCGTGCGGATGAAAACCCCGTTAACCATGCCTGATGTGGTACCGGCGTCCGTTGCACTGGGGCTACCGTTGGCAAACTCACTACCGGTGTTGCCGTTGTAGTCGCACCGACCCGCGCCATTGACCTGAACGGGAGCACGACGGCTAGGGCAATAATAGGTTTTGACAGTCGCGGCATATACGGTGCTGCGACTAATCGTTTTGTGGAGGTTATCCTGTTCGATGAAAGGCAAAATGTGATACCGCCAGTTGAAACCATCGCGGTTGTCCATTGTACCGGCATTATTCAGCGTGGTGGCGTTTTGGTCATCCCAGTTGCAGCAAGTTTGCCACGTCTGACCATTAGGCCGACCGTCCATGGCGCTGGGCGGAAAATGTTGGAAAGTACCTTCGTAATTGTGGTAGGCGAGACCAATTTGCTTCAGGTTGTTGGAGCATTGCATCCGAGATGCTGCTTCGCGAACCTTCTGAACGGCCGGCAGCAGGAGACCGATCAATACAGCGATGATGGCGATGACCACTAACAACTCGATGAGAGTAAACGCTTGCCGACTTTTATTTCGACACATCAACACATACTCCGACAGATATTGTCGCTTATATGAAAGACCGCCTTCCACATTCGACATGCTCAGTTTGATAAGTGTCACACAGGATGACAATAGTCGAGATACTCGATTCTTCGCGTTTTATCGACTCTTTTTCTGTTCCACATCTATTGTTCATAATTGTGTTTCTCCCTCACTATTTCTTTATATTTTTTTCATCAATCTTTTTTGCTGGGGTTTGGATTATCATCTCGCGGCTCGCCAACTCCCGAAGGCATCAAGTCGGGCAACGTCAGAGCCAATACGGCACCCGGTGGGACAATCGTCAGTCGTTCCTCAAGGGTGACTTCTAGTCCAGCTTTTGATCCATCGCTCGGCGGATGGTAGATCACGCGGTAGACACCGGCCGGAGTACCCGGTTGGACATAAATTCGGCCGTCTTTCCCCATTCGGAGCGTCTCGGTCGTGAAGGTGCCATCGGTGTTTACGGAACCGCTGACCGTCAAACCTCGCTCGGGAGGTAATTCTGGCAGAAAAATCAGCCCACCGCCTTTCACCGGTTTTCCGTGCTTCTTGACGGCACCTGTGACGGGAAATCGTTCAATGTGCGGGCCACACCCCACCAGAGTTACCAACATCATGCCCAGAACGAACGAGTGCCGATAAAGGTGTGATCGTGTCATTTTGGCTCGTGTAATTATTTGACAATGAAGACGAAAAGGCGTTTGCGAATTTATATGCTCAAAAGCGAATTATCAGTGATGAAACCGGGAACATTTGGTGCATTATTCATGAATTTTTCGTGAACTATTCTTCCCTGCACGACGATCATCCGTTGGAAATCTTTTTTGAGTATCCTGAGAATCTTTCTCATTCTCTGCTACACGACCGCTAGCCCATTGCGGAAGGATCAGGTTCGGCGGTAGAATAGAGCCTGTTTCGCCTTGCACTGCTCCCATGACGAGGCTGGTTATGTCCCTCACCTTGCCGCCTATTGTGAATGACCGTCTCTCTGCGTTGAGTGGACAGGTGCAACGTCTTCGTGGGCTGGCCGGTGTTGGGCGGCTCCTTATCATGCTCGTACTGACGGCGGGCATCGCAGTGCTGGCCGATGCCTATCTAGCGTTGCCGTCTTTTGTGCGATTGATGATGCTGTTGGGCGTCGGCGGATGGGGACTTTGGGGCGTCGTTCGGTGGGTTCTCGTTGAGTTGTTCTCGCAACCCGACCAAGCCGACCTCGCCGCCCTGGTCGAGAAACACTATCCCGAACTGGGCGAACGGCTGCTCTCTAGCGTCGAACTGGCCCGCGACAAACGCCTGCCGTCCCCTGATCTGGCTCGGCTGTTGATGGACGAAACGGAAACCCGCACCGCCGAGATCGATTTTTCGGTCGTCGCACCCGTTCGACGTGCTCGCTGGTGGCTGATACTTTCGGTCGCTTCGTTGCTCGCTGTGCTCGCCTCGGCGGTCGTCTATCCGCGCGCCTTTGGTCGGTTGGCCAACCGCTTTCTTTTCCCGCTTTCGACTCAAGCGTTCGATCCCGATTTTTCCTTCGTTGTTGACCCCGGCAACGTCCACGCGGGACGGGGTAGGCCCTTGAGCGTTCGCGTGATCTTACAACCACGCGATGAGTTTGTTCGCACGCCCCATAACGTCTTGCTGGCCGTCGCATCAACCGACGGCAAAATTACCCGAAACACATTGGCCCCCGACCGTTCCACCGGGCGATGGACGGCTGTCGTCACCGTAAGGGGTGATAGCGAATACCGCATCGAGACGGACCAGGCGGTCAGCGAGTGGTACACCATCACCGCCGTTCAACCCGTGGAACTACAGCCCGATAGCCCGACCATCGTCATCACGCCGCCGCCTTACGCCCGTGGAACTTTAGAGGACGAGACGGTTGTCGGCCTGACCGACATCGCGGCCCTCAGCGGTAGCGATATCGCGTTCAAGTTCGCGTTCACACGCCCGGCTGTGGTCGCCGCGTTGCAGTTTACACCGACGAACGGAGCGACGCGGATGATGGCGATGGTGCCGCACACCGACCGACGCACGATGACTGCGACTCTGAACGCGACCGAAGAGGGCGTCTATCGCTTGCTATTAGAAGCGGAAAACGGTGTAAGGACGCCGGCAGACGACGAACCGTTCGGCGGAAAACTGACGATCAAGCCCGACCAGCCACCGATTGTGCTGGACATCAAAGGGTGTCTCGACGGCAGGAAAATTCGCGCTCATGACCGTCTGATGTTCGATGGTCGATTCGCTGACGATATCGCTATTGCCGCAGTCACGTTGGAATATCGCGTCAATGACTCGGCGGAAATACGTTCCGAGTTGCTCAAGCTCGACGGAGCCGGACGACGCGAGGCCCGACTGAAACAGGCGTTTTCGCTCGCTGGAAAAATGAAACCCGGCGACGTTTTGCATTATCGGTTACGCTACCAAGACAACCGCCCGGCAACGTTCGGGGGACCAAACGTCAAATATCTGCCTGAGAGTACATGGCACACCTTGGAAATCGTCGATAATGCCCTTTCCCCGCGCGAAGAAGAGATTGCCGCACGTCGCAACACCATCGATAAAAAATTAGAAGCCATCGGCGATGAATTGCGGCAGGAAGCACGGGCGGCGGACAGAGTACGGGCCGAATCGCGAGCGGAAGAAGAATTATCACCCGATCAACGCGAACGGCTCACGAAGGTACAAGAACAAAATCGCCGCGTTCAAAAAATGCTCGAAGAGGTCGCCCGCGAAGCCGAGAAAGAGTCCGAATTGCAATCGCTGGCCGATCTGGGCCGTGATCTGGCGGCAAAGGAAATGACCGAGGCGGGGAAGGATTTCGAGAAGGCCGCGACAGCGAAGAAGGAGTCGCTACGTCGGGAGGAGTTGTTCCGACATGCTGAAAAAGAACTCAGCACCGCACTAGACAAGCTGGACAAACTGAAGAAGGAAAACGACCGTTTAGCCAAGGATCGCACCGATCAGGCGAAAATCGACGCCTTGGCCGACCGACAAAAGGCTCTTGCGGACCAAGTGGCTGATAAAGGCGCACCGGATCCCGAAGGGTTGAAAGCCGAGCAAGACAAGGTCCGTAAGGAATTGGAAGACTTGGCCCGTGACAGCGATTTGTTGAAAAAGGCATTCGAGGAGGCCCGTGCCGAACAGGCTCGGCGGGAAGCCGACAAAGCCGCCGAATTGGCCAAACACCAACGCGAACTTGCTGCTGCCGTTGACGAGGCCGAAAAGGCTCGCAACAAAGAAAAGCTCGCGGAACTTGCCGACAAACAAGAAGAATTAGCAGCCAAGGCGGCGAAGCTGGCCGGCGACACGGAAAAAGCACTGAAGTCGGATCGTGGACAACCGCTGAAACCGGACGACGCCGAAAAGGCCGCGAAATCGCTGGGCGACGGCGACGGCGAAAAGGCACTCATGGAACAGGACCGCATCGCTCGCGACCTGGATAAACTGGCTCGGGATCTGCAACGTCTCGCCGACGCAGCCAACGACCCGCGCGAAGCCGCTCGCCAGTTGGCGGTGATGGAAGAGGAACTCGGTAAAAAGACCCGCGCCGAGAAAGAACTAACACGCGACAAGTCTGCCGCGTTGGCCAGGGAACAGAAAGCGATCCACGAGGCAGTGCGCGATCTAACGACGCCGCCGTCTCGTAACGACATCACCGCCCAGAAGAAACGCACCGAGGAAGCACTGGCCGAAGCCGAGCGTGCCCTGGAGTCCGGCAAGCAATCCGACGCATCGGAAAAGCTCGACCGTGCCCGCGATGCCTTGCGGAAATTGGCCGGAATGATGCCGACGCTGGAAGAACGCAAGAACGAGGCCCGCCGCGAACTGGACCAACTAGCTCGCGATCAGGAAGACATCGCCCGGCGAACGGATCAAGCCAAACACGAAGGCCGATCCCTGGAAGCCCTGGCGAGTAAACAAGACAATCTTGCTCGCAAACTCAGTAAGCTCGATGTGCCCGGTCTGGAGAATCGCCGCGAGCGTATCCGCGAAGCGATGGCCCAGTCCGTGGAGGAACTAGAGCGGAAAAATGTCGAGGATGCACGCGTTGCTCAAGATCGCGTTAAAAAAGCCATGGACCGGTTAGCCGACGCGCTGTCAGGTCGTCAACCCGCTGACGAGAAAGCGGCCGAACTGGCTAGACGCCAGGAACAACTAGCGGAGAAGGTCGAACTTGCCGCCGCTGATCCCAAGACGCCGCAAGCACGGCTGGAAGAACTGAAACGCGAACAGAATCAGTTGTCGCAGGCGACACAAAGCCTGGACGCCACCGACACGCCCGCGGCCAAAAAAGAAGCGATCCGTGCCGTCCGCGATGCGGCCAAGCAGTCCAACGAGAAAGGGACGACCGCACCGGACTCTCGCAAGGCCATGGAACAGGCCGCGAAAAAGCTCGACGACCTGGCCCGTGCGTTGGGGGGTTACGAAAGCGACGCCGAAAAAGTCGAAAGATTGGCCAAGCAACAACAGCGAGCGACTACCGAAGCCAAAGACCGGCCCGGTACGCCCGAAGATCAACAACGTGTGCGCGATCTGGCCCGCGAATTGGCCGATACCCGCGCCGGCAAGGCTAAGGCCGAAAAACAAAAGGCCCGTGACGCCCTCGACAAAGCTGCCAAGGCAGCTCCCGAAACGCGGGCCAAGGCCGACGCCGACGCAGCCGAGGCACTCAACGACCTGGCCAAGAAACTAAGGCCAGACGATCCGATGCCCGCTCGCGCGGAGAAAGACGATCCCAAACGCTCGCCCTTGGCCAACAAAAATCAAGCAGAAGCCGCCAAGGAACTGGCTCGCGAGCAACGCGAATTGCGCGACGCCGTGAAACAAGAGATGGCGAAGGGACCAGAAATTGGCGAAGGCGCGGGCAAAGGTTCGGGTAAGGACGAGGCCGGTGGAGCGGCCCGTGAACAGGCGGAAATCGCACGCGACGCCGCGAAACTCGCACAGGATGTGGCCCGGGAGCAAGGCGACAAATCCACGCCCAGCCAGAAGGCAGAAGTTGCGGGCAAGTCTACGGAACGCGCCGCCAAGGAATGGGCGAGCGGCGCTCTCGAAAAAGGGTCAGGGACGGCTAAAGAGGCAGAGTCGGCCCTCAAAGAATTGGCGAAATCGCTACAAAATACACCGCGAGGTGAGGGGAACGGCGATACCTTTGACCAGGCTCGCAAACTGGCCGCACGTCAGGAGAAACTGAACCGCTCCATGGAAATGTTGGCCAAAAACGCCGACGCCGCCAAGGATCGACAAGCAGCGCGGCAAGGCGAACTGCAAAATTTGACCGACGACCTGGCCAAGCGTTTGGACAATCTGGGCGACAAAACGCGTAGTAGTGCGGACGCCGCTCGTGAAGCACGCGACGCCATGCGTCAGGCCGGCGATAAAGGCCGCTCCGGCCAATCGGCCCGCGAACGTGCCGCCCAAGCACTCCAGCGGGCTGCCGAACGCGCTGCCATGGCTGCTGGACAATCCAACCAGAGCGGTGAATCGGGCAAAGCTCTCAACGAAGCCAAAGGACAAATGGGCGACGCTCGCGAACAACTCGGACGCGGACAATCCGACGGGGCGGCCAAGTCGATGGCCTCAGCAGCACAACGGTTGCGAGAAGCGTCCGAGTTGCTTGGACGTTCGATGCAACCGCCTGGGGTGCCGTCCCAAGAAGGACAACCCGGTCCCGCAGGTGCGGCGGGGGGCGGTAGTCCGGACGGTCAAACGGAAAAAGGCCAGCAGGGGGTGTCAACGCCCCGATTCGACCCGAAAAAATGGGGCGAGCTTCCCGGCGAACTCAAGGCTAAAATCACTCAAGATATGCGAGCCAAATTCGGCGACGACTACGCCCGCATGATTAAACTCTACTTTGAACAACTAGCTGACACGCAAAAGAAGTAGTTACGCAATTGTGTTCGTTGGTTTGAGGGGATCATGCGATATCTTCAGGCCCTGGTTTTGATGCTTGCGATCCTGTCTGCCGTGCCGGGGGCCGATAAACCGTTGCTTAAAAAAACGCCCGTGGACAAGGCCGTTGATCGGGCGCTGGCCTTTCTGGCAAACACGCAACTGGACCTGGAAGGCGCGTGGACGGCCGGCCGTTCCGGTCGGAATGTCGCGATCACCAGCCTAGCTGTCATGGCGTTTCTGTCAGCCGGGCATGTCCCCGGCGAGGGCCGTTATGGAGCCGTGGTCGAAAAGGGCGTCCGCTGGGTGCTGGCACGCCAACAGCCCAACGGCCTGTTGGCCAACGATGCCGGACACGAGATGTACCACCACGGAATCGCCACTTTGATGCTAGCCGAGGTCAGCGGTCTCGTGACGGGCGATCTGGCCAAGGAAACACGCCGTGCCGTTGAAAAGGCGGTCGCCGTCATCCTCAAGGCTCAGCGCGTCCGCGATCAATACAAAGGTGGCTGGCGCTACACCATCGCCCACACCGATGGTAGCGATGTCAGTGTCACCGGCTGGCAGGTCATGGCCCTACGCGCCGCCCGGAACCTCGGCTGTGATGTCCCCGGCGAAGCAATTGAACAAGCCGTCGAGTATCTCAAACGCTGTCACGATCCGCGTAGCGGTGGCTTTCGCTATATGCCCTACACTTACGTCACTACCGGTTGCACCGGTGCGGCAGTGCTTTCCCTGGAACTGTGCGGCAAGAAAGAGCATCGTAGCGACATGGTCCTGAAAGGTGCCGACTACCTGATTCGTCGCGATAATCTGCCGCGTTGGGGCGTCTGGCACTTCAGCTACAACATCTACTACGGCTCTCAGGCGACTTTCCAAGTGGGTGGCAACTACTGGACGGCCTATCGTACTCAATTGCATCGTACGCTACTTATCAATCAAGGCGAAACCGGATCATGGCTAAACACCCAAGACGCGCAATTCGGCCCTAATTATTGCACCGCGATGGCCGTGCTCGCCCTGACAGTGGAGTATCGTTTCTTGCCGATCTACCAACGCGGCGAGGAACCCAGCGAGAAGGGTGATTGACCCCTCACCCTCTTTCGGTTTTGTCATTCCTACTCGGTTTGCAAACGTGCCGCGTGTAAGGTTTACACGCTCTGGAGAAACTTCAACGCCTGGCCGCGCTTTTTGCCTCATGCGTAACCCTTGATTGACTCGCGAGATCGGTCACTCTTCTTCGATTATTTTCACAACCGATCCAGGCTTGGTTCAACTTTTGCCATCATGATTCAACTGTCGGCCTCGTTCGTGCCATGTCTTCCTGGCCGCAGGAGAAGAAGGTATGCTCTCCCGTCCGCTGATCGCCGCAGTCCTGGCCCTGTCAACCCTGTTTACCATGGGGGCCGAATGGACGACCACCAATTTCACGATCACTGTACCGGGAGGCTCCGAACAACTCGCTGAACGCATCGGGCAATGGGCCGAATACTATCGCAAAGTCAAGGCCAAGGAATGGCTCGGCCGCGAAATGCCCAACTGGCCCTACAAATGCCCCCTAGAGGTGAAAGTCACCTACGGCAATTCCGGCGGAGCGACCTCGTTCGATAGTGTCCGCGGTACTTATCTTCCCGTGGCGATGGAAGTTGAAGGTAAAATGGATCGTATCATCGCCAGCGTATTACCCCACGAAATCACCCACACCGTGATGGCCCACTATTTCGGCCAACCCGTGCCTCGCTGGGCCGACGAAGGCGGGAGTGTGTTGTCGGAAGACGAACAGGAACGCCAGCAACACGAAGGCGAAGTTCGACGGATTGTCTCTTCACGAAGTCGCGTTATTCCCCTGCGTCGATTGTTCGATCTGAAGCAATATCCTCGCGATACCATCGTTCTGTACGCCGAAGGCTACTCAGTGACGAACATGCTGGTGAGCCGAAGCAATCGAGCAGCGTTCCTGGCGTTCATAGCGGATGGAATGCGTCGAGGTTGGGACGACGCCTTGCAGGCTCATTATCGGATTCGTTCCGTGGAAGCACTAGAGGCGGAATGGCTGGAAACGCTCAAATCGTCGCCACGTCCGGGCACTTCTCCGGGAACCTTATTAGCCGGTGCCGATAGTCGTTCGACAGGCACGCCGACAGGTCGCGAGGTAGTTCGTCGAACGCTGCCACCGGCAACGCCGGTAGTGGGCACACCGCGTCCCGTCGTTCGCGGAGTATCCGGCGGCGAGGAAAATCGCGACGAATGGGCCAAGCCGATCAGCGCCCCGGCATCTGCCCCCATCATGCCCGCAGCGGGAGTTATCGTGGGCACCCCTCGCCCCAAAGCCGTCGTCCCCGGAAATACCGATTGATCCTTGCATTCGTCAGAGCCGATGGCGAGCGAGTTGTGTCAACGCCCCGATTGTCGCTTAAAAACAACAACCGGGGCATTGACATGCCCCGCTCGCCATCGCATCATTGACCTCCGCCGTTTCATCCGCACAATAGCCGGATGAGCAAGGAACAACAACTACAGCAAGTTCTCGACACGGGCATCGTCGCGGTGGTGCGATCACCCGATAGCCCTCTCCTCGTGGACGTGTGCCGGGCGTTGGCCGACGGCGGCGTGACCGTGGTCGAGATTACCATGACCGTACCCGACGCGCTGGACGTGGTCCGAGCCGTTCGTCGCGAACTCGGCTCCCGCGTGTTGCTTGGGGCTGGTACCATCCTCGACCCGGAGACGGCCCGTATGGCATTGCTGGCGGGCGCAGAGTATCTGGTCACCCCGACGCTGAATCTGGACGTGATTCGCTTGTGCCAACGCTACAACAAACTGATCATGCCCGGAGCATTCACGCCGACCGAAATCCTCACCGCTTGGGAAGCAGGAGCCGACATCGTTAAGGTGTTCCCGGCCGATGTGGTCGGTCCAGCATTTTTCAAGGCGATCAAGGGACCGTTGCCGCAGATTCGCGTCATGCCGACGGGCGGCGTGGACCTGACGACGGCGTCCAAGTTCCTCGAAGCGGGAGCGTGCTGTCTGGGCGTGGGCGGTCAATTGGTCGATCCGAAGGCGGTGGCGGCCCGCGACTTCGGTAAAATCCGCGATTTGGCCGCACAGTACATCGACATCGTCAAGAAAGCACGGGCGAAATAATGGCAGACGTGATTACCTTCGGCGAGGCAATGATTCGCCTCGCTCCTCCGAATTTTCGTCGCTTGGAGCAGACGCAAAGTCTCGACCTTCAAATCGGCGGAGCGGAACTTAACACCGCCGTGGGCGTGGCACGCCTGGGACATACGTCGTCCTGGGTATCACGTCTAACGGATAATCCCTTGGGCCGACTCATCGCCAATCGCGGTCGTGAAGCGGGTGTTGATACGAGCCACATCGTCTGGACGAAGGACGACCGCGTCGGCTTGTACTTTCTGGAGTTCGGTGCCGCTCCCCGCGCCAGCAGCGTCCTGTACGACCGCAAAAACTCCGCCATCGCCGCCATCACGCCGGGAATGGTGGATTGGAAGACGGTATTCACCGGGGCAAAGTGGTTCCACGTTACCGGTATCGCTCCGGCATTAAGCAGCACCGCTGCCGCCGCTACTCGCGAAGCAATGATCGCAGCCAAGGCCGCCGGCCTCATTACCAGCATGGACCTGAACTATCGGGTCAAGCTGTGGACACCGGCCGAAGCTGGAGCTTGTTTGAGCGAACTGATGCACTGGACCGACTACCTCATCACGACCGAGGAAGACATCGAGCGCGTCTTCGGGATTAAAGGTGCAGACTACGAGGAAGCGGCCAAGAAAACGGCCGAACATTTCCCGCTGAAGGCGGTGGCAATCACTCTCCGCGAAAACCCACTGGTGTGGAAGAACACTTGGACGGGCATGGTATGGCAACAAGGCAAGACGCTACGAACACGAACCTACGAAGTCGAAATCGTCGATCGCTTGGGCGCAGGCGATTCCTTCGCCGCCGGATTCATCCACGGCGTCTTGACGGGCGATCTGCAAAAGGGGTTGGATTGGGGCGTTGGCACCAGCGCGATCAAGCATTCGATTCCCGGTGATTTTGCCTGGGTCACACGCGATGAGGTCGAATCGCTGCTCAAGGGCGGCGGGTTACGCATTAGCCGATAACGCGAATCTCCAACGAGAACACGCGGACAACGACGCTCGTCGGCAAGCGGTTCGGCAGCATAGCGCTGGGAAGTTCAGGGTGCGTCTGATTCGATCCGCTTCAACGAGGCGGCGGCCAGACGTCGCGTCTCAACATCCCCTTCTTCCACCGCTTGACGTAGGGCCGCTACGGCTGTCCGAGCCGCGGGACCGATCTTGCCCAACGCTTCGGCAGCAGCCAATCGAACGTCCTCATCAGGATCGCGCAGCAACCGACCCAGCGACTCGGCTGAGCGTCCGGCCGGTTTGCCAATACGTCCCAGGGCCACGGCCGCGCTCCGTCGCAAATCGAGATGGGGGTCATTCAGAAGCACGACCAGGGCATCGGTCGCCTCTGCTGCGCCCAACAGGCCCAGCGTGTCGGCTGCACTTTGGCGCACGCTCGGCGATTCGTCGCGTAGACGTTTCACTACAACCGGCACAGCGATTGCTGCTGTCTTGCCAACCATAGCCAAGCTGGTGACGGCCGCGAGACGGATTTCGGGGTCTGCATCGTTAAGCATTTCGACAAGCTGTGAAATCGGCGGCAGCTTTGGCCTTGACGTGCGGGAGGTAGACGGCGTGTCGAGATCAAATTCCACAGGATTGCGACGGGTGCACCCGCCAACAAGCATCGCCGCGATGAGGCTCCACACTGTCAATTGCCAGTTCGTCATGGTACGCACCCTCCGGAAACAAATTGTCGCGCGGCCGAAAGGAATTCGCAAGATCGGGCGACGGGAACGGCGACTAGAACATCTGCCGCGCTCGCTACAATCGTCGTGGTCGCCTCGCCGTGAACCTACAAGGAACGCCGTGCATCACTATTGTATGGCAGAGGAAACGAAAATGAGCCTGATGCAGACTATTCGTACCAAGCTGACCGAAAGCCGCAAAGCGGGAAAGCCAATCGAGTTGAGTGTGTTACAAGTAGTATTGGGCGAAGCAACGATGGCCGAAGCTCGCTCGGGCAAAACGCCGACAGACGAGGAAATAGAGAAGATCATCCGTAAGACAATGCTGGGCAACCAAGAAACAATGGGCCTGATGGAACAAAAAGGACTGGTGAACGAAACGTACGCACGGTTGAAGGGAGAAAACGCCTTTTTGCAGACGCTCTTGCCGCAGACTCTAGGCGTAGCGGACATCGTCACGGCGTTGGGCGAAGTGGCAGAGGCAGTGAAGTCAGCGAAGAACGACGGGCAAGCGACCGGGGTGGCGATGAAGCAATTGAAGGGTAAAGGGTTGAAGGTGTTGGGCGACGACGTGAGCGCAGCAGTGCGTCAGATGCGCGGAGGCTGAACGGCTGGTGCGTCGGCGTGATAGTAGCTTTCAGTTAATCCCGACACGCAATCTGTTTACAGGGAAGCGATCTCCATCGATTGCCTCCCCTCCGCATCATCAGGGCGTTGACCATCCAACGCCCCCTGAGTTGCCGGCACTTACGCCAACACTTCTTTCACCACACGCCCATGCACATCGGTCAGACGGAAGTCGCGGCCTCCGTAACGGTAGGTCAACTTCGTGTGGTCGATGCCCATCAGATGTAACATCGTAGCGTGCAAATCATGAACATGCATCCGGTTTTCCACCGCCGCAAATCCAAATTCGTCGGTTCCGCCAACGACCGTACCGCCCTTGGCACCACCACCCGCCAACCACACCGTGAAGCCGTGATTGTTGTGATCGCGTCCCTTGGCTCCCTCGCTCGTCGGTGTGCGGCCGAACTCGCCGCCCCACAAAACTAACGTATCTTCCAACAACCCACGCATCTTGAGGTCGGTCAGCAGTGCGCCAATTGGCTGATCGACCTGCTTGGCTTTGCCCTCGTGATCCTTGGCGTTACCGTGGTCGTCCCAAGGTTGGCCCGCGCCTGTGTAGATCTGCACCATTCGCACGCCACGCTCTACCAACCGACGCGCCAGCAAGCACGAATCAGCGAATTGGCCACTACCGTAGAGATTGCGGGTCGCTCGCGTTTCCTTGTTGAGGTCGAAGGCGTCCTGCGCCTCGGTCTGCATTCGGAAAGCCATCTCCAAAGATGCGATGCGAGCTTCGAGAGGGTTATCCGCTCCACCGCGCTTGGTGAGGTGCAGTTCGTTGAGACGTTTGAGCAAGTCGAGTTGTTCACGCTGCGCCTTGAGCGTCAACCCCGTGTTATTCAGGTGCGGGATGATCGTCTTGGGATCGCGCATGTTTTGTATATGCGTCCCCTGGAAAATGCCCGGCAGAAAACTGTTACCCCACAACTGCGGACCGACCACCGGTTTGCCCGGACACATCACGATAAAGCCCGGTAGGTTCTGGTTCTCGCTCCCCAATCCGTACAACAGCCACGAACCCATACTCGGCCGTGTTGGCTGAGTCTCGCCGCTGTTCATCATCAGCAGCGACGGCTCGTGATTGGGAAGATTGGTGTACATACCGCGAATCACGCATAGATCGTCCGCGCACTTGGCAATGTGCGGGAATATCTCACTGACCTCGATACCGCTCTTGCCGTGCTTGCTGAACTTGAACGGCGATTGCATCAACCCGCCGGTCGATCGTTCCGTCTTCAACCCCGCCGCGGACGGTTTTTGGCCGTTATACTTGATAAGGGCGGGCTTGGGGTCAAAGGTATCGACCTGGCTTGGCCCACCATTCATAAACAAGTGAATGACTCGCTTTGCCTTGGCAGGCATCGGCGCAGCCTTCGGCGCTAGCGGGTTTGCCGCTGCTCGCGACTCCTCGGCCAGCATTGCCGCCAGCCCCAAGGCACCAAGTCCCGTCCCCATCCGCCCCAGCCACTCGCGCCGGCTCAGGGGCCACATCGCTTCAGTCATCTTCTCGGCTCCGTCGTATGTGACCAGGGAAATTAGTCGATAAACAAAAATTCGTTCGACGCCAACAACGCCTGTGTATAGCGTGCCAAACGCGGAGTCACGTTCGACTCCATTTCCGGCGATTCGAGGAACGCCACACCCAAACTACGTTCTTCCTCGGCCGGATCGCGACCATACAACAGTCGATACGCACGTACCACGCGCCCCTGGGCGGTTGTCTCCTCGCGGGTGAGACGGTCGGCCAGCGCTTTGGCCTGGGCCAGGAAAAACGGGCTGTTCAGCACGAATAACTGTTGTTGCGGGACCGTTGTCTCGGTACGTGTCTCGGCGGTGATGTTGGCATCGGGGAAGTCAAATAGCCGTAACAATCCATCGAGTTCGTGGCGGCTAATTTTAGCGTAGACCGTCCGACGGGGAGTGTTCGAGCTTAGGTTGAACGTCGGACCACCGAAGAAGAGGTCGAGTTGACCCGACACGCTCAGCAATCCATCTCGCCACGCTTCGACCTCCAACCGACGACGATTCGCCCGCCACAACCAACGGTTGTCAGGGTCTTTCTTCGCCATCTCCGGGGTCGGCTCGGAGGAACGGCGATAAGCGGCACTGGTGACCATGAGACGATGAACGTGTTTGAGATTCCACCCGGAGGAGGTTAACTCGTGAGCCAGCCAGTCGAGCAGTTCGGGATGGGTGGGTTTTTCGCCCAGAGTACCGAAATTGCTTGGCGTGCCGACCAAACCGCGTCCGAAGTGGTGCATCCACATGCGATTAACCATCACGCGAGCGGTGAGCGGATTGTTCGCGTCGGCAATGGCTTCGGCCAGTTCTAGGCGACCGCTACCCTTGGTGAATTTGGGCGGGTTGTCGCCAGCGAGAATACGTAGGAAGCGGCGAGGTGCTTCGTCGCCTCGCTTCAGTGGATCGCCTCGCAACGCGACCTTAAGGTTCTCCGACTTGGCATCGGACACCCCGTGAGCCACAGGCGGAGCTGGTGGTACGGCCTTTTTGGCGGCTTCGAGGTCGGCCTTCATTCGGTTCCACTTATCACGCTTCTCGGTGGGCAGCTTCTTGATTTCGTTTTCTTTGACCTTCTCGGCTTTGAGGAAATCCTTGGTTGCTTTGTCGGCTTGTTGTACTTTCTTCTGAGCAGCGTCGTAGGTGGCCAACTCTTTGGGGTCGCCCAGGGGTACATCGGTTAGTTGCGACGAATGGAAAACCCCCGCCAGAGAGTAATAGTCTATGGTCGGAATCGGGTCGAACTTATGATCGTGACAACGAGCACAAGCTACCGTCAAACCCAGGAAACCACGGGCCAGGGTGTCCACGCGGTCGTCGATTTCTTCGGCGATCGACTTAGCCGGATTACTGCTGCGGTAGTACTGCACGCCTAAGCCGAACAGCCCCAACGCGGCTTTCTCATCGCGAGTCGCGCCGGGCATGAGGTCTGCTGCAACCTGGAGCTTCACAAAACGGTCGTAGGAAACATTATCGTTCGTAGCGCTGATAACCCAATCCCGATAACGCCAGGCGTTGCCGTACGGTTTAACAGCGAAGGTGTGGGCCTGATCTTCCGCGTAGCGAGCTACATCGAGCCAGTGTCGCGCCCACTTCTCGCCGAACTGAGGAGAAGCCAACAACCGATCCACGAGCCGTTCATAGGCATCTGGTCGTCGATCTGCGACGAAGGCGCTGACTTCTTCAGGGGTAGGTGGAAGGCCGATCAGGTCGAACGTGGCTCGGCGAATAAGCGTAGTCGCGTCGGCTTCCTTGACAGCTGACAATCCCTCGGTTTGGAGTCGAGCAAGGAGGAACTGATCAATAGCGTTCCGGGCATCGCCGCCAACGGCAGGAGGCGATACGACTCGAACCGGCATGAACGACCAGAAACGCCGAGCGGCGCTCCAGTCGAGTTCGGTGGTGACTACAGCATCCGGCAGCGGTGCGCCCATCTGCACCCATTTGGTGAGGTCAGCAATAACAGCGGCCGGTAGTTTCTTGTCAGCGGACGGCATTTTCAGGTCGCCGTCGTGGTTGATGGCCTTGATGAGCAGGCTATCGGAAGGTTTACCGGGAACGAGTGATTTAAGAACATCGCGAGTGAGGACGTTGAGTCCACCGCGTAGTTTCTTGGGATCTTCGCCATGGCATTTACCGCACTGTTCAACGAGGACAGGGCGGACTTTTTTCTCGAAGAACTCGACGCCAGCAGGATCAGCGGCGGCACAGGTAAGTAGAAGCACAAACAGCATCGGCGAGTTCCTCACGGCAGGCGGGCGGTGATGGGCTACGGGCAGGGGAGAGATACTAATATTTTGCGCGAATCAGCAGGAGAGTTCAAGAGGGTAGGTGAAGATTATCTAGCTACGATCTTCACATCATGTTGAACGGGTCCACATCCAACGAAACCTCGATGTCCTTCGGCGGCGTGTGCATCGGCATCACCAAACGCAGTACCTTGTGCAAGGTCGCCGGGCTAGGCGATTGCAACTGGAAATGAAAACGATAGTACCCCTGGAGCCGAAACACCGGCGTTTCCGCAGGGCCGAGCAGACGCACCGCCGCCGGTTCCGTCAGCGGAAAACGGGCAATTGTCTCTGTGAACGCATTCGCTAAGGTTTCACTGAACTGTCGGGCCGCTTCTTCATCCATGCCGCGTACGATGATCCGTGCCAGACGCTGGTACGGCGGATAGGCATGTTCGCGACGGTGTTCCAATTCTTCCGCTACGAACAACGCGTAGTCGTGAGTCGCTGCCAACCGAATAGCCGGGTGTTCTGGATTGAACGTTTGCACGTAGACGCACCCCCCACGTGGCCCTCGCCCGGCTCGACCGCTGACCTGCGACAATAACTGAAACGTCCGCTCGCCGCTGCGAAAATCGGGGATGTGCAACCCCATGTCGGCATTGATAACGCCCACCAACGTAACGTTCGGAAAGTCCAGCCCCTTGGCGATCATTTGCGTCCCCAGCAGGATGTGAATTTCCCCCCGACGAAACGCGGCCAGCGTTCGGGCATGGCTACCGGGTTTGCGCATCGTGTCGCTGTCCATCCGCCGGACGACCTGCGCCGGGAAAAGCTCTTGCAACTCGGCTTCCAGTTTCTCGGTACCTAATCCCTGATAACGGATCGCCGACCGACCGCACGCCGGGCAGTTCTGCGCCGGTTCCTGCTCGAAAGAACAATAGTGACATACCATCGTGTCACGCTGCTTGTGGTAAGTCAGCGCCAGATCACAGAATCGGCACGACTCGACATGACCGCATGCCGGACAATGAACGTGCGTCGCAAACCCACGGCGGTTGAGCAACAACATTACTTGCCCGCCTTGGCTCAACGCCTTGCGCATCGACTCTAAAAGGGGGTCGCTCAACGCGGACGGGCGACCGCGTCGAACCGGCATGTGCCGCATGTCCAACAAGCGCACCGGAGGTAGCGGACGACTGGCAACGCGACGCGGCAAACTCAACAACGTATAGGCTCCTCGCTGGGCGTTGTGCCAACTTTCTAGCGAAGGCGTGGCCGACCCCAACACGATGGGCACGTCTTCGATGCGTGCTCGCATGACCGCTACGTCTCGCCCCTGATAGCGGGGCGTGCTGTCCTGCTTGAAGCTGGTTTCGTGTTCCTCGTCGATGACGATCAGCCCCAGTTCCCGCGTCGGCGCGAACACCGCCGAACGCGCCCCAACGACCACACGCGCTTGTCCCGTCTGAACGCGACGCCAATGAACGCCGCGCTCCGCATCTCCTAGGTGGCTGTGCAATACCGCGACATCGCCGAAACGCCCGGCAAAACGGCGAACGGTCTGCGGGGTAAGGCTGATCTCAGGAACGAGAACCAAAGCCTGTTTCCCTCGGGCCACCACCTCCTCGATGGCTCGCAAGTAGACCTCCGTTTTGCCGCTGCCAGTAACGCCATAGAGCAAGAACGGCTTGAATCCCCCGCGGTGAAGGGCGGGCCGAAGCGTTTCGACAACGTGAGCTTGTTCGTCATTGAGCGTCAGCGGGCCGGTGATTTCACAGTCATCGGGCGCTTGGGTTTCTCGATCAACACGCCGGACGACACGGCGAATGAGTCCGCGTTCCAAAAGCGCCTTGACGATGCCCGCTCCACAACCGACCTTCCGTAACAGCAACCGCACCTCCACCGGTTTGCCGACCTCGCGCAACGCGACAAGGGCGGCCGTCTGTCGTGGCGATAGCTTCGGCGGCATCTCGATGTCGGGAACCGGCTCGACGAACACCCGCCTTATACTGCCCGCCTGCTGCCGTGCTCCTGCGGGTACGACAGCGTTGAGCACCTGCCCCCAGGCGCACAAGTAGTAGTCGGCCATCCAGCGTGTCAGCCGCAACAGGGGATCGGTGAGTAAAGCATCGTCGTCAAGAACTTCAAGGATCGGCTTGACCTTGCGCTCGGGGACTGTTGTAGTGACGCCAACGCAAAAGCCGACAATCCCCCGATCTCCGCGGCCGAAAGGCACTTTGAGGCGTTTGCCCACAGCGACCAAGGGGGCGAGGTCGGTGGGTACGCCATAGGTAAAGGCGTGGTCAAGCGGACGGTCGAAGACGACCTCGGCAAACAGGGTCGGAGCCTCGGTAGTGGGCTGAGGAGCGACAAATAGGTCTTGTTGCATGGCAGACGCTCGTAAAGCAACAGGGCTTGTATGATAATTTACCCGGACTTAGGGGACGATTGCGAGGTCGGTAGGGTTGCCCGGCCGGCGCAGATCGTCTTGTTTCTCTTCGCGAATCGTGGCACAGGTAGATAGCCGTCGCTGATACTTCTGGGCGAGCGGGGGGGATCAATTCCCCGATTCGCCATCACTCACGTTTCCGGGTCTGTTTTCTCAGGAGGATACCCTATGGCCAGTTATCGTGGTCATCTCATGCTTGCTGCTCCTTTGGGAGCGGCCTACGGCGCGTTGGCATTGACTCGTCCCGATGCCGACTGGGGTACAGTTATCTTGGCTGCATCTCTCACCAGTGTCGGCGGACTCATGCCCGATCTTGACTCGGATTCGGGCGTACCCGTCCGCGAGTTGTTCGGTATGCTCGCCGCACTCACGGCCGTTTTCCTGTTCCAGCCTCTCCGCGAAACCGGATACACGATCGAGCAGACGCTCGGAATGTTGATCGTCGCCTATTTCGTGGTACGTTATGGCGTATCCCGTGTGTTTAACTACCTCACGGTTCACCGCGGCATGTTCCATTCCGTACCGGCTATGATTATCTCCGGTATGCTTATCTATTTGACCTATCCCTCGACCGATTACCACCTCAAACTCTACTTCGCAGGGGGGATGATGCTCGGATTCCTATCGCACCTTGTTCTCGACGAGATTTACGCCATCGACTTCAACGGTCTACGAATCAAAACGAATCAATTCGCAGGCACCGCGTTGAAATTCACGTCGCCGTCGTGGATGGCAACACTTGTGACATACTTCATTCTGTTCGGCTTAGGCTATTTGATGTTCAACGACGTGCCGGAATGGGCGCAGTCTACCACAAATTGGTTGGCGATGCTGCGCCGCTAGCACCCCCTCAGCCCTGTCGCACACCGTCAGAGCCGATGGCGAGCGGGGTATGTCAACGCCCCGGTTGTTGTTTCTAAGCGACAACCGGGGCGTTGGACACGCTCCGCTCGCCTGTTGCTTCAATCATCTCGAAGTGTAAAAGTACGCACCACACCGCGAGCGGTGCGGGCCTCGACCTCGATGCCCGCGCGAACCGATCCGGCTGCCAACGCGGTCGCTGCTACCTTCGCACTGTTTACCCGCTTCCCGTCTACCGCGACAATCAACATCCCCGCTTGAAGCCCCGACACGGCAGCCAATCCCGACCGAGTCATACGCACGATCAGCGCCCCACGTGCTGATTCCTCATAGCCCAACCGCTCGGCCCATTCGGGTATCAGATCGTTGACCGCCAGCCCACACTTCTCGATCGTCAACGCACCGTTGTCCGGGTCCGGCATCGTTCCCGAGCGAGACGCCCCGAACGTCGTTGGCTGTTCCTCAATCGTGACCTTCAACTCCATCGCTTTGCCATCGCGCCACACCGCCACATCGGCCGGCTTGCCCAGGGGCAGACCAGCCACGACAATCTGCAACTCGCGGCCATCACGAATTGGCTTGCCTCCGAGACGACGAATAACGTCACCTTTTTGCAATCCAGCCTTGTCGCCCGGGGCATCGGCATAGAGGTACGTCACCTCGACACCTCCCGCCGCGTCCAGGCCCAACGCTTTCGCGCGAACGTCGTCCACATCGCGGATGCCCACACCGAGATAGCCGCGTTTAACGGTGCCATCCTTGAGCAGCGCGTCAGCGACCGTCCGGGCGAGATTGCTGGAGATAGCAAGCCCGATCCCCTGGAAGCCGCCCGTTTTGCTTTTGATCGCCGAATTTACCCCAATCACCTTTCCTTCCAGATTAACCAACGGACCACCTGAATTGCCGGGATTGATGGCTGCATCGGTCTGCAAGAAGTCTTCGTACATATTCATGCGCAATGATCGCCCGACACTACTGATGATGCCCTGAGTCACTGTACCCGTCAGGCCAAACGGTGCGCCGACGGCCAAGACGCGGTCGCCTATCTCCATGGTGTCGCTGTTGCCAAACTCCAGATACGGGAACTCGGCTTTGGTATCGAGAACAATGATCGCCAGATCCGTTTTCGGATCACGTGATATGCGTGTGGACGTAAACGACCGGCTGTCCTTAAACCGTACAACGGCTGTATCGGCCCCATCGACAACGTGATGATTGGTGACGACGACGCCCTTGGGACTCATCACGAAGCCCGAGCCGAAGCCGACACGGTCGGGGTCTTGGTCGCCGCGCAGGCCATCGGGCAACTGCATGTCGCTATCGCGTCGGCGCGGTACTTTCCCGCCATTCTTGTTGAGTGCTTCAATACTAACGACAGCGGGCAACACCTTTTTCACGACATCCCGATACGACGCGAGTTCTTTGGGAACACCAACGGTAGGCGGAGCTTGTCCTTGGAGCAGAGACGTCATCCTCAGATAAGTCCCCAAAATGCCGCTCGCCACGCACAACATGATCACGATCAGAAGTGTTCGTTTCATCGGCAATTCCTCCTTTCGATCGGCGGCTCGGAGGGACGGTACTCACCCTCTCGCCACTCCCCCTTATTATATGTAGCTGATCGGGTCTGCTTCACATTCACCTGCCCACGCCTGAACACCGGGAAAGCGAACGGCCAATCGTTGGGCGAGCATTTCGACGCCGGGTCTTTCTGTGGCGTGATGACCGGGCAGAAGCAACCCGATACCGCGAGCCTGAGCATCCAAGCACTCATGAAATCGCGCTTCACCTGTGAGAAAAACATCGGCCCCCACTCGGGCCGCGTCCGCGATGTACTCCCCGGCCGCGCCACACGCCAAAGCGACAGAGCAGACAGCGCGATCGGGATCACCTACGATTCCCACGGGTCCGCATCGCAAGCGGTCGCGTAGCTGGCCTGCTAGGTTGCCGAGTGTTGTCGTTGCGGAAAGGCGTCCGACACGCCCCTCGCCGGGTCCGGGTAGTGGTGCCAAGGGATACACGTCGAAAGCGGGTGTCTCGTACGAGTGGGCACGACGCAGAGCCGCCAACACGGACGATAGCTTGGCTTCGGGGCAGACGTATTCCACACGCCACTCGGATACTTCCTCACGACGACCTTTCTGGCCGATGGTCGGGTTACTAGCATCAGAGCCATAGAAGGTGCCGGTGCCCGCGACTCGGAAGCTGCATTGATTATATTGGCCGATGACCCCGGCCCCTTCGGCAAAAACAGCATCGGAAACACGAGATAGGTCGGACTCCGGCACGAACGCGACGAGCTTAAGCTGACGCGGTCCCCCCGTATGGTGGCGTAACGGTTTTACGTCGCTCAGCCCGATCAACTCAGCAAGATGATCGTTGATGCCGCCAGGGCAGTTATCGAACGCGGTGTGCGGACTGTAGACGGCAATATCGGCACGGATCAGGTCCACGAGCATTCGGCCTTCGGGTTGGTCGCTGGTTAGCCGCTTGGTTGGGCGAAACAACACGGGGTGATGCGTGACAATGACGCTGACTTGTCGGGCGATGGCTTCGGCAGCAGTGGTAGGAGTGATGGTCAGGCAGGTCATGATCCGTTCGACGAGCCGTTCACGTCGTCCTATCAATAAGCCCACGTTGTCCCAGTCAGCCGCCAGCCTCAAAGACGCGAACGATTCCATCTCGGCGATGATATCGGCAACAGTGATCACCATTTTTCTCCCGCGATGAAATTATCTGTTTGATTGCACGTATTTCATCAGGGGTGAGCAAGGTTCAAGGTGATCCTTCGCGACCCTCATCGGTTCTGAATGTGGAACCGTGATTGCCCTGTTAAGAAAGTAAAGGTGGAACATGACAAAATTCAAGGTGATGGCCGCATTTACGATGTTGATCGTGTGCGGCACGATGGCCCACGCAGACGAGATCGACGACTACGCGATCCAGACAAGCGACCGTTCAGGCGGCAACGTATCGGTGCTTACATTCAAAGCGAATCAACCGGGATATTTCAGTATCACAGGACGGTTCAACGATGTCGCGATTATTGATGCCAAGCCGTTGAACAACCTTCCGCTCCCGAATCGGACGGTATCCATCCGACAACTGGTTCGGAATAATCCTCTGCCGAATATTCTGATCGTCGAACGATCGGTTCAGTTAGCCGATGGCCGAACACGGGTCTTTCTACGGATCGACCGAGTGCTACCCGAATTTAACGGAGGCTCGCTCACTCTGAGATCGGACCGAGGAGTCGTGATTGATCGCGACTACATCAGTGTTTCGAGATAATCGTTGGAAATGTTGATCGGCGTGGAGTTTTGACGATCCGTAGTGATCGTGAAGACCCCACGCTGTCTATTGACAATGCTCACGGCCATCATTCACTTGTCATGATGGATTAGATGGGTTGATGGTGACGTCAATTGTCATATCGTTCTGTTGAAGAAACTATCCTACTACCCGGCTGGTAAACTCTTCATATTTTTCGTTGATAGGGAATCCATCGACGTGAACGATGTGGACATTCACAGGAAATCCCAGTTTCGTACGAACAAGTTCACGTAATTCGGCTTCACGCTCCATCAACGGTGGGCTGACAATCTGTAACTCAAAATCCATCACCGATGTCTGGATCGCCTTGAACCGCTTGATCCCAAATTTCTCGTAGAATAGAGGTGCACCAAATATAGGCCAAACGCGATCGCCGTTCGGCAATACAAACATATTGCGAACCCGTCCATTAATTTTGGTGATCGTTTGCAAGGTTCGACCACAATCGCATTTTCCCAACTCGATGTGATCACCATGTTTATAACGGCGAATATAGGGATTGGTGAGGGTTGAAATGATCAGGGCGCCGTCACTGTCAACCTCGACGAGTTGGTTTTCCATGACGTGATAGACGGCCTTATTGTCGGGACATTGGATGGCGATACTACCGCATTCTTCCGACGAGTAGAGGGTCCCTCCGGCCTCGCCTGTTCCTTTACAATCGATTAAGTTCGGCACCCTCGATAGATCGAGTTGTGAGATTACCGATGGACGACAGTGAAGGTAATGAGGATTTTTTTCCTCTAACCAGGTCTGAAGTATGGAAACAGGTTTTAGATCAATCCGATAGGTCATACCTTGACTCGGGGCTACAATCCGCGGTATGCCCCAATGATTGATGTCCTCTGTTTTTGCACCGGCCTTGACTACAGCCACATTACGACTGAAATTCCATTTTCGCCAAATACGTTCACGGATATTCGTAGCAATATACCAGACATAATCGGCAAATGTTTTTTCGACCGTGACCGGCTCACCCGTCGAACCAGAGGTGTGGGTTGCATACACCCCTTTTTGCATCTTTAATCGTTGCAAATCCGAACGAGTCATGATCGGCATTCTTGCCACAAGATCGAAATTCGGCCGGTGCGACCACTGCAACCGTTCCAGTTGGTCGAGCAACGACTTAATTTCCCAGTCAAGCGTCTGCATCAATTCAACCCACACAGACAGCATATCTGATAACAAATAATCTGTCTGAATCCTGGCATTGTCAAGGTTCAGCTCATTAACTTTTCAAACTAATCTGTAATCGACATCGCAGAATAGGTAAAATCTACTATGGTTATTGCCTATGGGCGATGTCTTTGATGGGTTCTCTTCCAGATTCGCAATTATCTATCCGGCGGTATAACTTCGGCCGCGCCACGTTGGCCTTCCGCCCATTAGCGAGCGGGCCAAAGCGTACCACTGAATCGCCAGCAAAAGCATGATCCCCAGCGGATGCAACACAGCGCCGACAACCGATTGACGAAAACGCATTACGCCCGCGAATCGCGGAGCATAAGCGCACAACGCCGCCAGGCCGGCTAACGCCAATTCAGCCATCGACAGCCACGATGCCAAGCCAAGTAACACGAACGGCAAAACTTGTCCAACGCCTAGCAACAGGGTCGCGGGGATAATGGTTCCAGGGGCGGCGAGTCCTTCCGTCGCGTTCTTCGCCAAGCCCTTCCATACTTCCAATGTCCCATTGTACATCCGGCACGATGCCAAGGCCGTCGCGTCGCACAGGTCGGTTTTCTTGCCTCCGGCCCGAAACGCACGCGGCAACTTGACCCCGTCGTGCAACGTCGCACGAATCACCGCGTGACCGCCTATTGCGAAATACGCTTCGGCTCGGGCCAGAAACAATTGCCCGCAGCCCGCCCCCAACGCGGGCATTGGGTCTACTCGCATCCGGCCCAACGGCAAAAAGCCCAACAACACGAAATGAATCAGGGGAATCAACAACCTTTCCATCAACGAGCCGGTCTGTTGCAAAGGAATACCGCTAACCAGATCGGCCCCGGACGACTCAAGAAACCCCGCCAAGCGAGCCACGCCTTCCGGGGCGAGCCTCACGTCGGCATCAACGAACAACAACAATCCATATCGCGCTCGCTCTCCCAAGACGTGACAGGCGTGTTGCTTGCCGCACCAGCCCGCCGGCAAGTCGGGAGCCGATTCCAATCGGACGCGACTATCTCGCGCCGCGATTGCTCGCACAATGTCCGGCGTTTCGTCCGTCGAGTGATCGTCCAGAACCACCACCTCCAACGTCACGCCACGACTCGCCAAGGCGGCTTCGACCGCTCCCGCAATGCCCGTGGCTTCGTTTCGTGCCGGAATGAGGATCGAAACGCTAGGCGTTTCGCTCGGCATATCAGGTGTGCGATACAACCGCAGATTCACCACATACAACAGCGCCGGCAACGCCGCCAAAGCCAGCGCGACACCGGCAGTGATCATGCATCCTCTCCCGAACCTGCTCGGACGCTGTCGCGATGACCCGCCGCGAAACGCCGACCACCGAAAATAGCTTTGAAACGTCGCCATACATCATATATGCCGCCGATTCCCACGTTGCCCCCAGCCAAAGTGTGGAACTTCGTGTCATCCTGCGTGCGGGCCAGTGCAGCTAGTTCGTCCATCGTAACCGTCAAACCATTCTGCACTCGCGAAACCCATTCCTCAACGCTGTGAGATCGACCATCCTCCACAAACATCGGCGTACCGAAATGGGCTAGCGCTTCGGGATACCGCTCCTGCCAAAAGGGATATTCAATTGCCAAGGGAATGACTATCGCCCCCTTGAGCCGTCGCAATAGATGGCCCACCCCCGGACGCAATTCAATCGGCCGTTCGCGCGGATCGGCAAATCGGCCTTGCGCGGTCAGCCAGACAGACCGCTTCGGCCCGCCCAAAATGGCGGCACTCGTCCGCAAAAAGGCTATGGCCCCCTGTGGTGTCTGCTCAACGCCATAGATACCAAGCGGCTCGAAAATGGGATATTGCTTGAGCGCCTTGGCCTCCATGGGGGCATAGCACTCATATCCAGCGAGAGCGTGACTCAGCACAAGTCCGAACAGCGGGTCCCACCATGACGGATGGTTCATCACCACCAAGACAGGCCGAGCATCCGTCACGGGGAAAATCCAGCCCGTCTTGGAGAGCCGAATGTCAACGGCATTTTCAATGACGTGATGATTGGTCAGGATCCTACGGCCGTCGACCAGGAAGCCGGTGCCGCCCTGCCTCTGCTGGGCCGCCTTCTC
>RGDT01000400.1 GCA_009918525.1 Planctomycetia bacterium | reverse complement strand
AGGCGTTGTAGACGTCGTTGCCAAAGTGCCTGCCGAACCGGTGATTGATGGACGAGATTTATCGGGAGTCTTGCTCGGCAAGAGCAAAGAGTCTCCGCGTGAGGCTCACTATTACTTCCTCGGCTATGCTTTGCAGGCCGTTCGCCAGGGGCCGTGGAAGTTGGCGATAACAGCGCAACCGGACTTGCCGGCTAAAAAGGGTAAGGGGCCTGACGTTCCAAAGACGGCCAATCCGCGACTTTATCACCTCGAAAAGGACATCGGCGAGACAACCAACGTAGCCGATCAACATCCCGAGGTGGTCGAAAAGTTGAAAGCGCTGGCGGCACGCATGAACGCAGAAATCGGTGGTGTTCGGCCGAAGTCTCGTCGTCCGGCGGGAATCGTGGAGCGTCCGCAAACACTGTACCCCACGGAACCGATGCCCAAAGCGAAGAACAAGTGAACCACCAACGAGGCTGGGAAGAGTGTGCCTCCATCTTGCGGCACACTCTGTAATAGCTGACGAAGCTTTTCCTACGGGTGAGCGAAATGTCCCTGGCCGAGTCTACCGACGCTCTCTTGGATCGCATTCGTTCCGGGCGAGCCGATGCTCTGGGGGAGCTGTTTCAGCTTCACCGCGAACGGCTCTGGCGTATGCTGACTGTCCGCCTCGACCGCCGTCTGGGAGCGCGGCTGTCGCCGGACGATGTCTTGCAGGAAGCCTATCTCGATGTCGCCAAACGAATCCCCGAATATCTCGACTCGCCAAAGGTTCCTTTTTATGTCTGGCTGCGTTTTCTGACGTTGCAACGGTTGCAAATGTTGCAACGCTCGCATCTGGGAACCGCACGCCGTGACGCTGGGCGCGAACGCCCGCTCGCCGAGGCGACATATGCTTCGTCGGATTCGATGGCTGGACAACTCGTCGGGAATCTCACGTCCCCCAGTCGGGCCGCGATCCGTGGCGAAATCCACGACCGCTTACGGGCTGCGCTTGATGCCATGGACCCCGTCGATCGCGAGGTCTTGGCCTTGCGCCACTTCGAGGAGATGAGTAATGCGGAAACGGCCGAGGCGTTGGGTATCAGCAAGGACGCGGCCAGTAAGCGACACGTGCGGGCTTTGATCCGCCTGCGTGAAATTTTGGGCGAACCATGAGCGACGCGAGAGAGTTGGAAGCGGATGAACGTCCTCTTGCTTCTACCTCTCGTCCCTGAAACCCACAGGCGCGTCATATCCGGTGCGCTTCTGCACAGTAGCGATAAAGAGCAACCGGTAATCTTGGACCGTCTGGTCGCCCGTCACCTCTGCCTGCATGCGGCGGTGGTGAGCCTCGGCCTTGTACTGGGTCGCATGGCCATCACGGACGGCAACCATTCCGGTGACGATAAGCGTACTGTGGCGCTTTTCGTCGCAGAGCCAGACGAGAATGCCCATCAAGACTTTAGTTCGTAACTTGGCGACTTCCGGGCAGAAACTCTCTGACCTCCCAGCGGAAGACCCTGCTCAACTCACGAAGTTGCTTCGCCGAGCTTTGCCCCCTGGGGCTGAACGGGAGTTCGAGCTTGATCCGATGGTGTGGCTCCGTCTTCCAGTCGGCGTTGGGGCCGTTATCGGTGAAGACGAGGAACTGGTACGGGGCTGTGCCGGTCTTGGTCGCCAATTTATCATGGGCCACCGCTGGAAGTTGTCGTCCGCCTCCCACCCCCACACCGGGCAAGAAAAGTTCGGTTGGATTTTGGACTCTCGACTTTTCTGGAATTCTTGAATGTAGGCAAATGTGCAAAACTTCGCGTCGCTGTGCATCCGGACGAAGTAGAATCTTTACACACCACTTGAGTTTAAGATAAGTTGGCATCACAGCAACTTTACTCGTCGATGATCATCCATCCGCTCGCGCAGTGCAGTGAAATAAGAGCGTACGTCTGATACCTCACCGCCGCATCCGCTACCGCACCCTCCCGATCCACAACCTCCGGAACTGCCACAACCGCCTGATCCGCACGAATGTGACTCAGCGGGCCTGCCTAATTGCTCGATCCACAGCGACAAACCGTTCGACTCAGCCAACGAGATGACCGGCTCATGATCTTGCGATCCTACCAGTTGCAGCACTATCGTTCGGCCGTCCAGCAAAATCTCGGCATCTAGGGCGTATGGCAGCTCCGCAATCAGCGATGTCGCCCGCGCGGTGTGCTTACGAGCGTTACGATCATCTTCTTCAGTCGCAGCGCGAAGTATTTGACCCTGCGTCGTATCACTCAGCAACGTCCGCAACCGGGGATTGACTGGACGTAATACTTCACCCATTTCAACGCCGCGCGGTGTGCGAATCACCACGCGGTCTCCTCGTTCTAATCCGCTGACTCCTATAAAGCAGCCGAGTTCACCGGATAGTCCATAGGAAATCAGGTACTCATTCGATTCCAAGGAACTCGCGCATATAGCGTTCATATTCGGCCTCGCCGTGGTCGGTGCTGAGATCCAAGCGGAGTTCGTTAATCACCTTGACACTGTAATTACGCAGCCAGTCGGTCCAACAATCGGCACAGATCGTTTTAAGCATCTGCTCGCCAAGCTCGTTCTTGAACGGGGCCGTAGTCATGGGCCTAGCACGGTTACCTGCCATGCAAGTTGGGCGCTGACAGCGGAAACCAC
>RGDT01000399.1 GCA_009918525.1 Planctomycetia bacterium | reverse complement strand
TCCACGTCGTTATTCAAAAGAACAATGATATCTCCACGGCTTTGCGCATAAGCAATGTTGTTGGCTGCGCTGAACCCGGCGTTTGCGGCCAGCTTTATCAGTTTGAAGCGGGAATCTTCGAGAGCCCCCACATGTTCCGAGCCGTCGGTCGAGCCGTTGTCGACGATGATGACTTCGAAATTCGTGTGGGTTTGCGCCAGCAGACTCCGCGTGCATTCATCGAGAAGGCCTCCGCTGTTCCAGTTGGCGATAAGGAACGAAATGAACACTTTTTGTGGGTTTGCGCGCGAGGCGGCCCCAGAACGCCGCTTTTACCGGGTTAGACCTATGATCGCGGGGTCTGAGGCCAGCGCCTCGTAGGGCAAGTTCCCGTATCGCGCAACGTCTTCGGCGGCAATGGCGCGAGCAGCACAGCCATGAGTCTTGATGATGCCCACACCTTCGTCTGCAGGCAACGAATACACTTCCCAATCCGGTTGGGCAAATCGGAGGAGGGCCATTGTCTTCCAGACATCTCCGTTCCAAGCCCGGCCGTGGGCGGTAGGGGATGCCTTGTCCGGGGTGTCGGGATAAACGTCATCAAGCACGATAACACCGTCGCTCCGGAGAACCTTGGCAGCGTTCAGCACATCGGCGAGGGCCTGCCCAAAGCTGTGCAATCCGTCAACCAGACACACATCGACCTTCTTGGTTGCAAACAGTTGAACTCCTGGCCCGCGAAAGAAGTCGTCCGAAGTCATCTCGAAAAACAACTCTCCGCTGCGGAGCTTCAGCATCGGCTTGGTTCGGCAGGGGTCCACGCCGATTTTTTCCCGCGATTTTATATAACGAAACGAGTCGCCCAACCTGACACCGATTTCCAGATAGACGCGGCGGCCCAAAGAATCGAGAGCCTCCTGGATATAATACTCTTTGTATGCTTTGGGACGTATACGACGCCGGAATCGCCTTAAAAGCAGTGAGAGTTTTGAGAGCGCGGTCATGTGAAATCTAGTCTATTTCCCCGCCAGAATCCTGATTGTCGGACTGAAACATTTGTAAAGCCAGCGCCATCCGTGGTTTCTAAAACAGTAGGTGCACCATTCCAAGAACGGTAGTCCGCGTGTTGGAGAAAGCCAAAGCAGTTCGAGGCGTTCCGTCTTGCTCAATTCTTTGTCGCGCCACGTTCCTTTGGTCGGGTTCGGCTCAGAAAAACCCAGGACTTTTGGAGATTGGACAATCCTGATGCCGCGTCGTGAGGCGGCAAATCCGTAATCAAAATCACCCATTGAATGTGTGTAAAAACTGTGGAGTCCGCCAATTGACCGACGGACGGCGCGTGTGATCAGCGTACAATTGGCATTCATCGTATCGCATTCTTCGGCTTTTCCTGCGGGCTGCACCGGCGTGAGTTTGTGTCCTTTGTGGCCTCCGAAGACAACCCTGCCGCAGCGGGGGTCGGCGATCGCGGCTACTGCTATGACTCTGTCTTCTGGGGTGGGAGCCAGGCGAAGCAGCTGCTCCAAGGCATCGTGCTCCAACGTGGTGTCGTCGTTCATCAGAAGAAAGTAGTCAGGATCCGCGCCGGCAGCTCTCTCCCACGCTTCTCTCATGCCTCCGCACCAGTAACGTTTACCGTCGCCCGTGGTGATGTTGGCTCCGGGCCACTCTTTTTTGACGGCCTCTGCGGTGCCGTCCGTGCTCGCGTCATCAAGAAGCCACAGGGACAACGAATATCCTTTGTTTTCGGCCTCACCGGTAAGGATTGTTTGTTCTTTCAATGATCGCAGACACGCGATGGTAAGATTCCGCCGGTTGTGGCAGGTCATGACCACGGCAATGTTCATCTGCACGTTGTCGCGGGTGTCGGTCATCGGGTGTTTGGTTTTCGACTCAATGGTCCAGATTTCCGGGAGTCATCCGTTCTGTTCCGTCTGTAGCACGTTGCATACGGCTTCTCTTCGGGCTGCATCACAATAGGGTCGCAACTTTACCCGCTTCGGGATGCCCCAAAACCGCGGCATATTCCTGCTCATAAAGGGAAACCATGCGCTCCAGACTGAACTTGCCCGCTGCTTGTTGCCATCCGGCCTGCGCTTGATCACTCCGCTGCTTCGGGTCTTCCAAAATGCTGCAGGCGGCGTCTGCGATTTCTGCGGATGAGGAGACGTTAACGAGTGTGCCTGCTCTGCCGCCGTCGAGCACATAGGGAACGCCGCCACTATCGTTGCCGCCGATCACCGGGATGCCGAGAGCCATCGCCTCCAAAGGAGCCATTCCGAAGGATTCCTCCTTCGCGGGATGGATCAGGAGATGTACGTTGTCTGCGATAATGGGCAAAAGTTTGGCGTGGGCGATTTTGCCCATGAATGTGATACCTTGGTCCAAACCTTTGGCTTTCGCCCATGACTCGGCCGGTCCCCCCGTTTCGTAGTCGGTTCCGAACATAAGCATGGCGGCAGTGGGAAATCTTCTGCGCACCAGAGCAAAGGCTGCAATGGCGGTCTTTGGATTTTTGCGATCCTGAAATCCCTGAAGAACCGTCGCCAGAGCGAACGGTTTAGGCGGCTCGCCGCCAGCCAACCGTCCGGACCCCACCGACAGGATGCTGCTTTCGATGCCGTTTGGAACCACGCTGATTGGCGCAGGAGTTCGGATCCA
>RGDT01000398.1 GCA_009918525.1 Planctomycetia bacterium | reverse complement strand
GCCTGCTGGTCCGAGAGCTTTGACGTTCAGAGCCTGAATCAAAACGGCTGTCTGTTCGCGGTCGAGGTCTTCCAGCAATCCGGTTCGCAGTTTCGTAATCTCGGCCTTGGCGGCTCGCAGGCGCGGCCCTTCCACATCTTTGCCGAAACTCCACAATTTCTTCCCGCTACGGTCGCGAATGTCGGCCAATTTCGCCCGATAGTCGGCGATGCGCTCAGCCATTGTCATCCGGCGTTTGACGTCGCCGGTACTAAAAGTGATGGTTTGATCGCTCGAATTGGTTAGAAAGATGTCGTACGCGGCCCGCTCCTTTTCGTTGAGCAAAGCGGAATCGACCGACTCGATCTTGCCGAAGCGGGCTATCACTTCCCTTAATACTGGGTCCGGTTCGTACTCCAGCCAACTAACCGCTGCGGATGCTTGTTGCTCTAAGAATCCCGCGGCTTCGGCAGCAGGGAAGCCATAATGTTTGGCAAAGCGATCAACCCAATTTTGCCAGTCGCGTTTAAGTCCGGCAGGTAAGCGCGTGTGCGGTTTGTCGTTGGCCGGATCGCCCTGACGTTCACGGGTGATGAGACGTGCCAGGGCCTCGTCATCTGGGTCGCCATTGGTCGCCCGAATGAGGGAGCCGAGAGGACCTGTTGCCTCACGGAAGTAACCCGCCGACGAGAACGGCCTGCTCGTGGCTGTCGGGCCGATCATGATCGAATGGATTTTATGCAATCCCTCGAACAAAAAATGCCAGCCAATCGATAGCCTAAGGACGACTAAAAATACACAAGTCCAGCGTTGCATAGCTCATTCACCAAGGATCAGGGGAGAGTCGGCTCCCTCGGGTAAGAGAACCGCCGTGACCCCGTTGTGTTCTGAACAATAACGGCGAGCCAACTCGACGCCTCCCACATAAAAGGCAGTCGAAAGGGCATCGGCCTGAGCCGCGGTCGGTGCGATTACCGAAGCGGAAGCAATGCCCGAGGCCGGCCAACCGTTTCGCGGGTCAAGCACATGCCCGAGTTTACGCCCTTCGTGTTCAATATACTGGAATGTCGCAGCGGACGTACCCAGTGCTTGATTACGAAGCTCGACGCGGTGCATCACTCGATCTCTCTGCCAGGGATGGCGTATATCCACCACCCAGCCACGACCATTGCCGTGGGGATCACCTATAGCGTACAGACTGCTCGATCCTCCGTGCAACAGTGCTGTGCGGATTTTCCATCTCCTCGCCAGCCGTTCGCCTAAGCGATCTAGAGCGTAGCCTTTACCAATGCTGCCGAGATTTATCTCGACACCCGGAATCCTATATTTTAGTGTCCGGTCATCCCTAAGTTCGATATGTTTCCAGCCCCATATCGTCTGTGCTAAACGAGTCGAGGAGGGGACGGCTCGCGGTCCTTTGAAGAATCCCCAAGCTTTGATTAACGCTCCCGTTGCCGCGTCGAAACATCCATCGGTTTCGCCGTGGATTTGCTCAACTAACCGCAACAGTTCAAACAACCCCGGTTCCACCTTCACCGGGCCTCGTGCGGCTTGTCGATTGAAGCGCGATACTTCACTATCATCGCGGTACACGGTTAGTTGCGATTCGAGCCGGTCCAGTAGCTCATACATGTCGCGGGCTATCGGCTCCGGCGCGGTCTCACGCTCCCACGGCAACACGATTTCCCATCCCGTAGCCATCGCCCGCCGCGAAAGACGGACAACGGCGATCTCACGCGGGGCCGTTAGATCGAAAAAGCCGCGACGGTTCACCTTATCCCCGACAAGTTGACTAGTCGGCTCCCTACTCGACATCGGCGAGCGGGGCCGGCTCTAAATGACGGATGTTGTGATCGACAGCCACTACTACTGTACGCTCCTGCTCGCCATCGGGGGAGGTCGCAACGCAGCGAATGACCTGGCGTTGTTCGGGCAATTTGAACCGTAAGGCAAAGGAGCCGTCGTCGTTTAATTCGATGGGGTGATTTTGTAGTTGCAACCGGGAGCCGGGGTTGACACGTCCGTACACCAGGAGATCAGCATCGACCTCGATGGAAAACTCTCCACTCCGGTTATCGGGACCTAACCCACCAGACCCCAAACGCAGCAGCGTTGCCGCACCCAACGGACGACGCGATTTTTCCTCTAGAAATTCCCGCACGTCCCGGCTGACATTCCCGTCCTCGAATCCTAATGTCATCGCCGCGAGACGCTCGGCCTTGCGTCCGTCCATGCGTTCGGTCATAGGCTCGGCGGTGCCTGGTCGAGGAGTCGTGGCAGGATCGCTACGCATCAAACAAAAGAAGCGCCCTTGACGGGTGAGATAGCCAAGGTCCACGCGATAGGCACGCGGAGGGTTGAGGACGTCGATATACCAGTAATTGACACCGCCGTGGATGGGAATGTCGCGGACGATTTGTTCGACCTTTTGACCCGTGTCGCTGCCAATCACTTCGTAGACCCGAAGATGCGGCTTGGCCCCGTACCAATCTTGACCCAGGGCGGCCTCAGCTCGTTGAACGGAACTTGGAGCGACATCCCAGTGACAACTAAGCCAATAAGGGCCGCGAGCCAGGAGAACGAGACGGTCTTTGAGCGAGCGTGGGTCGAGGGGTGGTAAGCGTTCCGGAATAGGTGTGACGCGGAGAGGTAAGAGTAATT
>RGDT01000397.1 GCA_009918525.1 Planctomycetia bacterium | reverse complement strand
GACAGCTTACGAGGACAGCATGCGTGAGTTGATGAACCGCACGTTATCACCCGGCGCGGGGGAGATAAGCGCGAAGATTCAAAACACTGTTACCAAGCTTCTGCGCCGGCCTACTGCTCCCGGTCTCGTGAAAGGACTAAACAAGAAGCTCAACGCGGCAGGCATAAAGAACGGCGACTACTGGAGCCCTGACGATGAGACGTTCCGGTTCATACAGCTATGCATCATCGGTGGTATATCGCACGTTGGTTATAGCGGCCGGCACGCTTACGGCATCATATCATTCGACGTGTGCAGCGAGTACCCAAGCACTATGAAGAGCCACCCGGGGCAAGAGGACTTCGAAGACAAATTCGAGCCGCGGTTTCCTAAGGGTCCAAGTACGAAGACTACCACGTGGGTGCAGGGTAAGCTCGGACTCTACAAAATTGAAAACATCACCGTACCGCTACAAGCCGACCGAGACCGTCTCAAGATAGGGTGTATCCCCGGGCGCGCCTCAGACAATCGCCTAAACTGGTCCACACTTGATTTCCCTATGGCTTACGTCTCGAGTGTGGACCTCGAGACCATGACTAAAAACGGCTACACGTTCGATGTTGTAGAAGGCGTATACTGGGAAGAGTCGTGGATGCCATTCGAAGCGCTTATCAAACCGTTTATGGATGAAAAGGTCAGGCAAGACTGGCTGGCTAAGAACGACCCCGACACATACAACCCCGCTCTACGGGAGGCGTGCAAGCTCGTTCTGAACTCGCTTTACGGCGCACTGCTCGACCAGGGAGAAAATAAGTGCTACGACGACATCACGGACAGCATTGCCTTGTATAACGAGGCCACGGAGAAAGAGGAGGCCGCCGCCTTAAAGCTTCTGGAGGAAACAGAAACTCCGGAGCAGAGGGAGGCGCGACTCGCGGCGGTTAGAAAGCGCCCCAAACAAATCGTTTACAACGGGCGCGTGTTGGTGAAAAACCTTGTGGAAACAAAGGCCAACAACTCTATCCAGTACGGCTGCTTCGTGCTCGCGTGGTCACGGCTACTCGTGCAAGGCTATCTCGACCGGGTAGGCCGCCACAACGTAGTGGTAACCGAAACCGATAGCTTCTACGTGCCAGAGAATGCGGTGATGACTATAAAAGAGAGCACACATCCAGTGTGGCGTCTTGGGAACGATTTCGGAAACCTCAAGCTGGAACACGAGGGGCTTGTCGACATGCTTGCCCTCGCTAAGAAGTGCTATTCGGCACTCAAGCTGGCGAGTGCGAAAGACATAGAGCCCGGCAAGTCCCTCGTTTTCTCCCTCCGCGACGGCAGCGTGGAGCGCACCGTCAAAGTCATCGAGAGCAAAGGCGAGATGGTCATCGTGAAGTGCGGAGAGTATGAGACTGAGGTTAACGCAAAAAATCTGTATCTCCACAAGTGCGCGTTCAAAGGCATGAGCAACCCGACCCGCGAGGACTTCGTGCAGCTTCTTACTAACGGTAGCGTAAACAAGGTTTGTCAAAACTTTTCGCGAACGCTTATCGAAAACAACCAGACCACTGGCGTCCGTATCGGCTTCTGCTCGAAGACTGCAAAGCAGGACTCACGCAACCCGTACCGACTATGGACTGGGTGCAACGAGCGCGGACCTATCGCAGGCAGAATGATACGCGACGCCCCAGGCGCCCCCCGCCAAGTGGTCCAGCGTCCAGTTGTTGAACAGCCTCAACAAGTCGAGCGTACTTACACTGAGTGCGCTAATGTTGAGAATGCCCGCCGTCTGCTCACCCTTACCCGCGCACAGCTTGCGGTTGTCCTTCGCAAGGACTTCGATGCGGACTATGAAGAGAAGGTCGTACGTAATGGGCGGGCCGCTGCCGACGCTAAGCGTGCGAGCGATGAGCGGGGCAAATTATCAAACGTGATTAATTACTGTAAGTCAGTGGTCGCGAACAATGGCCGCATTGTATACCGTTATGGTTACGCTAAAATTAAGGGTACAAGTATGAGACGTACAGACGGACGGCTCTACTCGATAGGTGTAGGGTTCCAAGGTCTACCGGCTATGGTACGCGACTTCCTCCTCGAGGGTATCGAGTCACACGACCACGATATGAAAAACGCCCATCCGAACATCGCTCTCGGCTTGGCGAAGGAGCACGGACTATCATTGCCGGCACTCGAGCACTATTGTACCGACCGAGAGGGCTTCCTTGCGAAGACTGGGTCCACGAAGACCTACTGCCTGGCCATGCTCAACCAAGTCACCCCCTGCTATCACCGCCACCCGCTGGTCCGGCAGTTGTCACGCGAGTTTCACCAGCTTCAAGACACTGTGCACGCGAGCCCTAAGTACCAGCACATATATCACGCCGACAGGAAGCATGCTAAGGGTAGTTACTTGAACCAAGAGCTATGCGTTCGTGAGAACATGATACTACAGCAGGCACTGGACTTCATAGGACATGAACACGCCTACTTCCTCGCGTATGACGGTATGATGCTTGACACTGAGGTGGACCTCGATAGCCTGAACCAGTTGACCGCCCACTGGGGTGTTAAGTGGGACCGCAAGCCAAAAGGTGACGCCATCAGTAGAGCACTCGCCAAGACCCAGTAAGGCCTACAGACCCTCAGTACCAGGCCAGTAAGCGACCGCGCGAGCCAGTAAGCCCCTCAGTTCCTCGT
>RGDT01000396.1 GCA_009918525.1 Planctomycetia bacterium | reverse complement strand
AGTGAAAGAGCGACAAGTGAAAGGAGATAGGCGTCGTTGGACTTTTTCGCTTGTTCGACAAGTGTCTTGATTTCCAAATCAACATCATCCGTGCCCGTCTCCGTTAGCGCCCATACGATGTAAGCGTTTGTCAACATTTCAGACGCTCGCCCAAATCCATCGAGAGCCTTGGGATTTCGTGCAAAACTACCCTTGCCGTCTTTCCGTCCCATCAGGAAAGATCGCGTGCGTCCGAGCATCGCCGCGTCCACATCCGCAACACGAGCCATATCCGTGAACTGAAGCAACCCATACGCGGTGAGAGCTTCATGAGGCGGAGCGCTTCCCCCAAACCATTCAAAACCTTGTTTCGAGTTTTGAGCGGGATTTTCACACTCGAAGGAGATGAGTCGCTTGTAGCCGCGTTCGAGCAACACCCTCGCCCTGCCCTCTAGTGCCGGGTTGCTCTTGTTCTGATCGCGTAAGAATGCCAACGCCAGCACATTCGGGTAATTAGTCGAAGATGTTTGCTCGAAACATCCATAAGGCTCTCGTAACAATCCATCCAATCCTTTGGTCAAATCGGCCAAAGGCGATGGGTAAGCATCCACACGGAACTTCAGTGAACCAGTAATCATATCGGCCGGCAGTGTCACAGGATGCGTCACGCTTTTTTCCAGTGTACCGCCTGCGGAACGCTCTGTGGGAAAACCGTCGGGTACCACACGCAAGGTGTGGCGAGCCGTATCACCCCCAGCACCCACTGTTAGCGTTGCCATCCCTTCGCGGATAATCGGGCGAATTGGCAGAACCACACGACGGCTCGCCTCTGGTGGCAAATCTATCGCCGTCTCCGGTGCTTCAGCGTCCAACCCAGAACGCTCGACAATTGCCAGCGTGACCTGTTGCTTTTCGATTGATGTACTTGCTAGGGCCACCGGCACTCGAAGTCGGTCGGTCGATGTTACCTCCGTCGGCAACTTTGGACTCACGCTGACCGGCAAACGTGATTCAATCAGAGTCGAGGCCGCGCCGATCCGCCCATCCAAAGTATGAGCGAAAGCCGTAACTTTGAAGCGCGTCACGGAATCAGATAACTGAAACGAAACCTCAGTATGTCCATCAGGGAGTAGTAGCACCGGATGCCAATACACAGTTTCGGAAAAATCAGCCCGTACGGCTGCCGACAATTCTTGGGGCCGGACGTGCGCGTATTCGCGTACCACAAGCGGGACATACTCCAGTCCCCTCATTTTTCGCCTTAGGCCGTTCAGTTGTGCCTGTTCCCCCTCTTTGCCAGCGAGTGGTTCACCTTTAAACTCGGCGCGATCCAGAGCGGCATTCCGACGAGCGGGAACGGTCCCACGGAAACGATTGATCGCATCAGCCTCAACTATCTGACGTGCAAGCAGACGTTGCGGGGGCTGATCACGTTGCATCGGGGCCATGGGACGACCGGGGGGCATTGCAGCAGCTTGAACGCGATCATCCAATCGGCGTTCATCCGCAGGAATCGCCGCCGCCGGCACAGGTAGACCTCCAAATTCTTCAACAGCCAATACGCGATTGTTTTGACGCTCCATTTTTGGCTCATCCATGGCCAGCCGCTCGCCTCCAGCCATCATCACGGCTTTAGCAAATTGTTTGGCGATGTGGTCAGTCGGTTTTTGCACACTCAGAAATGATAATCCTAGAAGAAGAATAACCGTGACCACCATCACTCCAAACGCATTCACATATGATCTGATTGACAACTTAGCTAGAGTGCGTCGCAACGCAATTCCTATCCCTCCGAGGATAAAAATTAACCCAACAAATGGAGACAGGCTGATCATATTTTGCCATGCGGAAGCATAACCGCGTAAGGTCGCCACAGCAGCGAGGTATTCCTCCGAACGAGGGATTGAACGAGCCTCTTCCACACGCTTTGCAGCTTCCTCCTCTTTAACGCGAAGCGGTTCAATCCGATCCTCATAAGTGATTGCTATCGCTTCGGCCTTGGCTTGATCAAGATCGGAGTTAAGCGGCTCGGATTGACCTACCATCACCAGCCACCGGGCCGCCTCGTCTGCGTCGAGCGGCTTCTCCAAACCGGGCTGACGTGCCTCCAGAAAACGTGAGGGCCTTTGTTCCACAAATCGCCGCCAACCTTGCGTGCCTAGTAACAAATCGAGTACGACCGGCGCCTTGGGATGCTGACCAATCAGAAAATCAGCATGCTCAAGTTCCTCCGCACGGCGGACTTCCGTCGCCAAAAGAAAATGTGTAGGCATTGTTCGCGAGTTGCGCTCATCCGCCATCGTCAATACGCTCTGATCGACGATAGCCAACTGAGCAATTGCTGGAACGGGCCGTTCCGCCTCATTTGTCGTTATGAGTTTGACACTCGCCTTCTCGGCCGGGGCATATACCTTTCGCCCGACACCGAGCGACACATCCAACCGAGTGGCAGGATGTCGATAAAGCAACCGCTCGGCACGCGGCACTAATGTGCGTTGCTCTGTGCCAACATTGACCATCTCGAACACGGTGACACGACACACGCCACCAACCGTTGATTGTGGCCGCAAGACGGCTTCAGTCTGCCCTTCGGAGAGTGTTACGGAATCCAGCAACGTACCTCGGCAATATGCCCCTACGAGAAAGAGACGGGGTTTCGTCGAACGTACCTTTACTCGAATCTCCTGATCCG
>RGDT01000395.1 GCA_009918525.1 Planctomycetia bacterium | reverse complement strand
CGACGAGGAACCGGGCAAGGTCTTCCATGAGTTTCGCCGGGGAGAAATGGCGCGCCTGAAGGAAGTCCCCTTCATCCCCTACTACGGGACGGTCGACGCCACCCCGCTGGCCATCGCTTCGGTCACCGAACATCATAGCGTTGTAGAATATCCCCGATCGGTACATCTTGCAGCTCGTTGAACGTCCCGGCCAAGATAGCATCGCCCAACTGACCAACCTGGCGGAAATAGCTGTCCGTCGGCCGTTCGCCTGTCAGCTTTCGTCGCAAGTCCTGACAGGCTAGATCGGCGGCTAGCGTTGTCGTCTCGTTTCGTCCTTGGTGCGCGTAAAGGGCCGTTACCAGAATGGTGACGGTATCTTGCACCCGTTGCGATAGCTCAGCCATGCGGCATTGACGGTCTGCTAGTTTGAGTTGATGCTTGACCATCGTCGCCGAGATTTCCGCGCGATGTTTGGCAAACGCGCTCAGTGCGAAATCGACGTGGGATTGGAGACGTGCATCCATCCCGGGAACGCTCTGCCGATCACGAGCGGTGAATGCCTGCCCTATCTTCCATTGCGCGTAGGCCCATAGTTCGTTTCGCAGGGCCAATGCATGACCCGGCCAGAGGGGGTTGAACCGTTTCGGGTCAATCTTTTTCGCTGCCAGTGCTTTACCGATCGGCTCGAAATACTGCTTGCCGTGTTCTTTGATGAGCGACTTGAAGAAGGCCATTCCGAGAACTTCGCCCTCGCCCTCATAGATGCACGGAGCGAGGAAGTCGTAGATATTATCTCCGAGGATGTGCCCCTTCAGGAACGAACGCCCACCGTGCGTTTTCATTAACAGCTCGACGGCGGCTTCCTTCTGAGCTTCGCTGCCGAATATTTTGGCAATGATGCACTCCATCTCGCCGCGATAGCCCTTCTCGATGAGCCATGCTCCCCAGTGGGTCAGGGCATCGCTGCTGACGATCAGGGCGGCAAGACGGGCGATTCGCCTGCGTACCAATTCGCGACGGGCGATGGGTTGCCCATACGTCACGCGGAATCCCGCCCAGGGCAGCATGTTTGCCAGCATCACCCGCATACATCCGCTCGCGTTGGCACACAGCGACAGTCGGCCTAGATTCAGCCCGTGATACGCAATCGTTAAGCCGTCGCCGACAGCGGGACGAAGCAAATTGTCTTTGGGTACCCGAAAATTGGTGAAACGTAGCCCGTTGTTGTTCGCATGTCGCAAGGCATAAAGACCATAAGGAACGACGCGGAACGTGTCGTCCTCCTGAGCCGGCAGATCGACAATTAATACCGCTGGTTTCTTGTCGATCAAGGCCACGACGGCAGCAGTTCGACCGGGAATGACGTTTGTGATAAACAGTTTTTCGCCGTTGAGGACATAGCTATTGCCGTCGAGGGTCGCTGTCGTTCGCAGTGCAGTCAGGTCGCTACCAGCGGCCGGCTCGGTCAGGGCAAAGCCCGAGAGACGCTCGCCGCTTGCGAGTGTGGGCAGGAAGCGTTCTTTTTGCTCCGGGGTGCCAAAGGTACGCAATGGATCGACTGCGCCGATACAACCGTGAATCGACGCCAGCCCGGCGACCATCGCGTCTTGGGTAGCCATCTTGATCAGGAATCGAGCAAAACGTGGAAACGGTGTACCACATCCTCCATACTTGGGGTCAATCAGTAGGCCCCAATAACCGGCGGTAGCGAGTTCATTCAAGACGGTTCGGCTAACTTTGCCATCCGGTCCCAGTAGGGAATTGCCTTCGCGATGCCTCCGAACGACCTCGAAAGAGGCGTCCATGACCCGATCCGAGGGATGCGATTCGGGCAGCGGATCGGGCGTAAACAGTTGCAGGGGAACTTGGCCGTCCCAGACCGCCTTGTGGATGGGGCTGTTTACCGTTTGATAGGCCGATTGAAAGAGCTTTTCGACTTGATCGTCCGCTTTGTCCAATGCACCGGTACGACGGGCCTCGTCCTCCGATTTACCTCCCAAACGCAACGCGGTCTCGGCGAAACTCTGCTGATCTCGCTCCGGAGGGGTGGCGGTACTCATGGTCGTGGCTCCAAGTCGGGATGCGAGAAAGTCTGCCACTCACTTATAGGTCATAAACCGTTGCAAATTGACCAATTTCGGCGGATGGAGCCTTCGCCTGGAGTTCGGCGGTGACGGTGGCTCGCTGACGCGGGTGGATGTGTACGGTGATAAACCGCGATCCCATTTTCACCTTGGCCATCTCTCCTGCGAAGGTAGACGGCGTTAAATGCTTGGCGATGTCCGCCAGCCAAAGCAAAGAATCGGGGAATGTACATTCCATGAAAACCGTGGTCGGTTTGCTGGAACCGTTAGCCACATCCCAGATCGCTTGCGTCGGGCCGGAGTCGGCTGCGAAAACGACCTGGCTGCGCTCGTCCTCGATGACATAACCGAGCGTCGGCACAACGTGATCCACCTCGACCGGCTTCACACGAAGCCCCTCAACGCTGATCACCTCTCCCGCTTTCACCTCGTTGAGCTTCAGATAAGGCGGCCGGAAGGTTGAGATTTTTAAGAAATCCGGATAGATGCGATTGTTGAACACATCGTTGCGCAAAATTTCCAGAACGTGAGCATTGCCATGGATCGTAACACAGTTACCTGAACCATCGTAGACAGCGTCCAGAAACGGCGGAAGACTGGCAATGTGGTCGAGGTGGCAGTGTGTCAGGAAGAT
>RGDT01000394.1 GCA_009918525.1 Planctomycetia bacterium | reverse complement strand
GCTATGCTAATATGGTCGAAGCTGTACCCCAACTGGCACAGTACATACAAGAGATTGCAGATCATTATGAAAAGCAGAAAGGAATCGTACATGCCACGTATCAACTGGCCTATCTTCTTCGTAAGCATCTTACTAGCTCTCGGTTTATTTTTCATGACAGAGATAATAAAACGGAAAGATATCAGGAGTTTCGAAATGCAAGACCTGATTCGGGAAAAGTATTAATTGCATCTGGAATGTATGAAGGCATAGACTTACCGGAGGACTTAGGCAGATGGCAGATTATTGCTAAGGTACCGTGGCAATCCCTCGGCAAGTTGAACCCCCTTGATGGCTGTTGGAATCGCTTTCGTTCCTGCGGCAATTTCGGTTCCGGGGTGGGGATCGAACGTCTCCAGTTGGCTCGGACCGCCCTGTAACCAAAGGACGATCAGCGAACGGGGTCGGCCGATTCGCAGAGGAGGTGCTGCCGCCTGTAGCTCAGCAGCCAGTGGGGTGAGAAGGGTTGATCCGGCGAGTGTACCGCCCAGAAATCGCCTTCGGCTTAGTGGTTCCACGAGAACTCCGTTGAGTTTACCAAGGCCCAGAAGAGATCCTCGAACCTTTTCCCGCGACTCTCGCCCTTCGGCTCGCCGAGACGCGCAACGAAATGTTGCAATTCCGCTTCGGTTGGCCGACGGGTCAAAACAGTGAGATACGCAGCTTCTACCGCTCCACGATCGTCCAAACGCATGGATGCGATGCGACCGGTTGCCGTGAGCAGGTCTTCTTTGATGTGTTCGCGGGTCAATTTCCCGTTCATCAATAAGAGCCGTTGCGGGATGGTCCCACCCCGTCCTTCAAATTCGTCCTCACCCGTGTCACCATAGCGTTGCAGAAAATCGTTTTGCTGTCCGAACCGCGCCAGCCGGACGAACAGGTGCGACTGGCTGTCGATAGTGGCCACGGATGACGACTGAATCACCCCCCCCGCTACCTGTTCGGGCCTCAATCGCGTCAGCGGAAACGCGGCCCACACGGCGTCATGAGCCTCACTCAGTTCGTGATCGGCCGCACTGTCCAGGCGAAACGCCTCACTGGCCCCAATAACGCGAATCAATCGCCGCAGGTCGAAGCTGTGGCTTGCGAAATCGTCGGCCAACACCTCTAAGGCCGGATGCGTATTTGCGCCTTCAAGGTTGTCCACAGGCGCGACCAGCGGCCGCCCTGTCATCAACGCCCAGACTCGATTTACGCCAGCCTTAGCAAAATACGGATTACGTCGATCTGTCACCCAGGCTCCAAGCCTTTCGCGACGACTACCCGATGACGGCAGAAGGTCGGAAGCGAACGGAACGCGTGGGGGAAACCTCTTCTTTTCACCACTGCGACGGTCGTCGATTTCGTATTCGCCTGAGCCATCGTAGATGCCGGTGAAGCCTAGATGGGTCTGAGCAAAGAACGCAGCCAATCCGCGAAAGTCGGATTGTTTCCACGAAGCGAACGGGTGGTTGTGACACTCCGCACAATCCAGACGCAGACCGAGAAAAGCTCGTGTCGTACGACCAGCTAAACGAACAGGGTCGGGCTGGTTGCGACTCTCCTGCCTAACGGTGACTGTCAGGAAATTGGTAGCTGGCTCATTGGTCCATAACCCCTGTGCGGCGATCAGATCGCGTACTAGATCATTGTACGGGACGTTACGATGTAGCCGCTCGGCAAGCCATGTCACAAAACGACGACGGCGAAAGAAAATGAACGGGCCGTTTTCCGTACCAACCGCCGCACGGGCAAAGCGTTCGGCAAAGTAGTCATCGAAACGAGCATCCTGCAGTAGATGATCCAGATACCACGGCAAACGTTCCGCAGCCGGTAGGAACTCAAATTGGCGAATTTCCTCTAACGAGGGGACAGCACCGATCAACCCTAGAGCCAGACGACGGGCGACAGCTAATTCTGGTGCATGTGGTGCGGGCTGCAACCCTTTCCAACTACCGCGAAACGCTTCATCAACGGCAGCAACCGACGCGCAAAATTCGGGGGAGTTGTAGACAGTGGCATCGTGATGCGTCGTTGGGCGTGGCTCGCGTGGCGGCATAAGGCTGGCGCCGAGAGCGAACACGCCTGCGACCACCAAGCCGATGAAGACCAAATCGCGTTTGCCCATGATGCTAACCCCTGGTCTCCCGTTCGTCCCTCACTTCATGCTAATCGACGGGGATCTTGGTTTACCCCGATTTCATGCAACACCGCCCAAAACTCCGGGCAATTAGCATCATTTTATTGTACCATGATTATGCTATCACGGTTTCAGGAACGCGGGTCGTTGGCTTGAAACTTCGGCATTGTAGGCGGAGTAGTCTTCGATATGACCGACCAGCGACGATCATTCCCGTTGCCGCCGCCTCCGCCTTCGCGACGTGCTGTTTTGAATGCTGTACCGGCCGATGATTATCTTGACCCTTCTCAAGTCGAAACCGTCGCGGAATCGACGGGGCAAATCCTGTATCGACTGTTGAGGCGTGGTATCGTCCGGGTGTTTTCCGGTATTGAATGGTTACTTGGTGCGACGGTGCTGACAATTGCCCTGGCGGTGTTGGCGTCGTTGCCGGTAGGGCAGTTCCTCAGCCTGGGCTATATGCTGCAGGCCGGTGCCCGGGTTGCGCGTTCGGGGCGATTCCGGGATGGATTCATCGGTATTCGGCTCGCGGCTCGTCTCGG
>RGDT01000393.1 GCA_009918525.1 Planctomycetia bacterium | reverse complement strand
GTGCTGATTGCCCAGAACATGGCGGCTCGCATGGGTGCCGATGTGCTGATGGTGATGCAGAACCTGTATCTGGTTCACGGACGGCCGGGATGGTCGGCTCGCTGAGCATCCTGGCCCCAGACAGAGAACCAACCGTTGCCAACTCGCGAAGAAGCGGCGACGTTGTTGGCACGACTTAACCAACCTCAAACACGCGAGCAGTTAGTTAGCACCCTCACTCTGGCCGATGGTCGTCTCCAAACCACCGTGGCGGCACGATTGTCTCAGAGCCGTGAAGGGGCCGAAGCGTTGCTCGATGCTGTGGCCAAGGGTAAAGCATCGGCACGATTGCTTCAGGAGCGAGCCGTTACCGCTCAAATTGAGACACGCGGGCTACCCAATTGGCCCGACCGTCTTAAGAAGTTGACCGCCGGCTTGCCCCCTGCGGATGCAAAAATCAACGCGATGATGGCCACGCGACGAGCCGGTTATCTTGCGTCTGCCGTGGACGCATCTGCCGGTGCGGCCGTTTTCGAGAAACATTGTGCAGCCTGTCACCAGGTGGCGGGTAAAGGAGCGAAGATAGGGCCGCAACTCGACGGGATCGGACTACGAGGACTGGAACGACTCCTAGAAGACACGCTCGACCCGAATCGCAATGTCGATCAGGCGTTTCGCACCACTAACTTGAAGACGAAACGCGGCACACTACTTCAGGGTTTACTATTGCGACAGGAAGGAGCCGTCCTAGTGCTCGCCGATGCCCAAGGGAAGGAAGTACGGGTCAAAGAAAACGAGGTCGAAGAACGAAGCGTGTCGAACTTATCGCCGATGCCGGCGAACTTTGCCGAGGCGATCCCCGAAGCGGACTTCTATCGACTCATCGCCTATTTGCTGTCACAGCGACCTGATAAACGCTGAAGGAGTCGGGCATGATCCTGTTGATCGTGATGCTGGTGATTGTTTATGTCGTGCTGACGCTGTTGTTGTCGGCATGGACCCTATGGTTTTCAGGCTATCTCTATTCCGAACCGACCGGTCAAATCGAATGGCGTGGCCCGGTTGCCGGCGTTGCGGTTTTTGGCTGTGTTTTGTTGTGGGTATTCCTGGCATATCGTTCGCCGGACACCTACCGTTCGCTATGGGAGTTCAGTTCCCGTGAAGTGTCCACTCCCTTCAAGGAATTGCAAGTCCCCAATGAAAGAGGCGAAACCGAACGGTTTGTCTACATCAAAGGACTTCGACAATATCACCTCGACGGCAAACAAAATCTGAAGCAGATTCCCAGCAGGCCGACGCTGATGACGGTGGTCGAAGGGGACGCCAAGTCGGTGTTCAAGCCCGAACGCGATGAGAAAGGCAAGCTCCTGATTCGTAAAAACCAATCGATGTTCGCCTCGCAGCAAGAACCCCTACGCTACCTCGACGAGAACGGCCGAGTGATGCTCGAAGACTCGCTAGGGCAAATAACGACGTTCAAAACAAGTAATTTTACCGCCAATATTTTTCTGAATGTGCTGATGCTCGGCGGTTGGTTTGCTGCGTTGTGGCCGCTATTGCGGTTCCAGTGGTCTCACGCGCTGGGGCAGGCGTTGGTCTTTTGGCTGGTGATGATGATGTTCGTGATGCCGCCGCTGTTAAACTACGTGGAATCAGTGGCGAAAGAGCGGGCAAAAACCGCTACTATCGTTAGATAAACTCGGGGTATAATAAAACTGTTGGTACTCTCTCTCTCTCGGAGGACTCGACTGATGCGACTCTTTTTACTTGCGATGACGCTCGCCGTTTGTGTCGTAAACGCCGATGACAAGATAAACGGCAAAAAAGGCAACGGTAAGAAGGGTACGAATCAAGCCGTGTTAGCAACCGATGCGACACTGGTTGCTGAACTGCGAAAAGCCTACGAGGTGCTGGACAAAGCTGATCCTATCTATCATGGACACCGAGCCAAGGCACGCCACGAGATTAACCAAGCGATTGGTCAGCTTCAACAGGAGATGCACAAAAAGGGACTGAAAGAACACCCTCATAAAGATAACACGAAATTACCAACAGCCTTGTCTCATGCTCAAGTGAAAGAGTCGATACGTGAAGTAGAGGTAATCCTTCAACAGTTGAAATCACTTCCCCCGACAACTCATCGCTCTCGGGCGCAGGGACATTTGGTAACCGCAGTTCAGGAGATGAATAAAGGTTTGACGACTGTGAAACCGAAAAAATGATGCTTGTAAGAATGAAACTGTTACGACCAGAAAAAACCACGAGGGCAGGTGTCCATCTCCCGGCTCATAGGCAAGGGAGATGGCACCCACCCTCGTGGGGAGGGAGGATCATCAGGGCTGTACGCAGTTGTTACAGTTGGACAATGGCGAAAATAATCGACGAAAAATTCCTGTTTCTTTCATCCGTTGTCTCACCGCTGCTGCATCGTTCATGGGTGGAACACGTCCACCATCAGGATTACCCCAAGGCGGTAGCGGCGACGGCGGCGGCCCCTTCAAGCACGGCTCACCGTAAAAATCACGACACGATCCGAATACGAACGCCCAGGTCGAAGGCAAACTGCTACACGAATAGCCGTTAAAACTTGCCCAACAACCTAACGGCCTACCTCGTTGATAGTGATCGCGAAGTGGATAAGCGGAAGGTGAATTATCGACGGGAGGAACGCCTGGAGGTAATTCGGTTTGCCCAGGATGAATCCGGGGAAACTCACCATATGGGCTGTTCGGGTTTTGGGCCTTGACCAGTCCACCGGCCAAAACGAACGCCAGCACACTG
>RGDT01000392.1 GCA_009918525.1 Planctomycetia bacterium | reverse complement strand
CTCGCGAGCGGCACGAGTCACGGGTGCTTTCAGCCCTGCTGCGCAAAGCACGACAATTTTACTTTCCGCAACTCGCGATGAATACCACGAGCCTGGATCGAGGGCAAGCAAAAGGGTAAGTAGAATCACGACGACCAGCGAACCCAAAGCGATCCATGTTACTCGTGAAGGCATGACAATGACCCCGATGGCGACTTCAACATTCTAGCCGATGAATGTGAAGATTATTTGAGGGATTCTTCGATTATGTGGTCGAAAGCAATCAACCGAACAATTCACTGATCGGTTTGTGTTCCTCGATCAATTTCACAAGCGGCGACGGAGCTGAACGCGTCACCCGCAGAACACCGACATCGAATAGACTATGCATAAGCGTGCAAAGTAAATTGGGAGTCGAGTATGCGGAACCATCCGGCTTACCATTCTGCCGATCGCTCCGGCCGATCACCTGCCCCATCCGAAGTCCGCCGCCCCACAGAGCAAGCGTGCATAGATTAGCCCAGTGGTCGCGACCACCACGGGCATTCAGCTTTGGTGTTCGCCCGAAATCTCCGGTCAAGACAACGAGCGTTTTGTCGAGCATGCCGCGATCACTTAAGTCTTCGATCAGAGCAGAAAGCCCTCTATCCAGAGGTCGCCCCAACATTTCCATACCAGGCTTAATGGCCGGATTGTTACCGTCCGCGTGCATGTCCCATCCTGCCGACTGCACGGTGACGAAACCTGCTCCGGCCTCGATCAACCGCCTAGCCATCAACAACTGCTTCCCAATCGTGCATGGCTCAAAGATTTTTTTTCCCACTTTGAATGAACTGGTATCATAGCGCTCAAGGGTGGATCTTTTCTCTTTGGTCAGATCGAATGCCGCAGTCGCGCCACCAAGCAAGAGATCGACGGCCTGTTGCTCGAAAGGCGAAAGCCCGGCTAAGGTATCGCGGTCGTCAATTCCGTGCTTCAGTGCATCAAGTTTACTCAACAAGGTTCGCCGTTCGCCGAGTCTTTCGGCGTCGATACGCAGTTTTAGATTCTCCATGGCCGGTCCTTTGCCACTCGGCACGAATGGGCCATAATTTGGTCCTAATGGTCCAGGACGAGAACCAGCTACGACACGGTTCATTTCCCGGCTGTATTGCGGGTCTTTGTGAGTCTCGGGGACAAGGTGATAAGTGGGCATTCCGGTACGCGGATGATTGGTCCCGCGCAAACGGGAGTACATCGACCCCATGCTGAATCCATCGACCTTTTGCCCGGTCGCATCGGTCCCACCCGTCAGGACGTGGCTTATCGCCTGATCATGATTTCCAATAGGATGGCGAAAATTGCGAACGATGGCCATACGATCTGCTAATTTGGCCAACAACGGGAACGTACCGCCTATCGTCACACCTGTAAGCGAAGTCTTCACTTCGCCGGTCACACTACGACTCTGTTCCGGTCCGTCCATATTGGGATTGAATGTTTCGATGTGACTGGCTCCTCCACCAAGGAAAACCAGAATTACTGAACGATCCCGAACAAACCCTGTATCTGCTCGCAACTGATTTAGCCATGGGAGGGTCAACCCACCCAATACGAGTGAACCTGCCCGGAGAAAATCACGGCGGGTTGATCCATCACAGTTTGCGGAATAACGACCAGTCGTAAGGGAAAGCATCTTGAATCTCCGCAGCAATTATACGCGAGACACAAATAAATGTTACGATAAGAATCCTATAACAAGCATACAGAAATCAATCAGATGTTAGTGGTTAAACAAAAATTCCTTGGTGTTGATCAAAGCCCAGAGAATATCTTCATAAGAAGATTGGTTATTACCGCCCTTCTTGTTCAGGTGAGCAACCAGGGTAGATGTCTCGTCCTTGGTCGGTTCGCGCGAGAGAGCAACAAGATAAATCTCACGTATTTTCGCTTCTAAGGTTCGTTTGTCCTTGGCCAAATCTCGCGAACGCTGGCCGGAAACCTTGGTCTGAATCTCTGCGGAGTTAAGCATGTGTAGTGCCTGGGCCAGCGAGGCATCTCCCGAGCGTTCGCACTCACAAGCACTAGCAGCATCCGGACGACCAAAAACCGACAGAAAATAGCTCTCGAACAAATTATCCGGCAACTGAACTGCTCTTGTGCCGTTTGGTACGCCCTTAAAAGTAGTTTTGGAACTGGTCAGTTGGTCGATTGCGTCCAGGAGCACCTCAGCATGCAGTCGGCGAGGCAGAAATCGCGAGTAACACATCCGATCTCCGACGTTGTGCTCATTGGGGACAGCACTCAGACGGTAGACCGTTGATGTGCAAATGGTTCTTATCAACATCCGAACATCATACTTACTTTCTATGAACGAGTTTTCCAGAGCCATTAACAACGCCGGGTTTGAGGATGGATTGGTAACTCTTAGATCGTCTTCAGGATCAACCAGACCACGGCCCATGAAGTGTTTCCAGTAGCGATTAACCAGTGTCTTGGCGAAAAATGGATTGTCTCGGGCCGTCATCCATTCCACCAGTTTCAGGCGGGGATCATCATCTTTTTTCAACTCGACAGGCTTGCCCCCTAGACCTGTCGGGCGAACCGGTTTCCCCGTCCGGGGATTTACCGCGTCTCCTGCTTTGGCGTTCAGTGAAACCGATACCGGCTTTGGCTCCTCTTGTTTCTCGCCTTTCTTGGCCTTTTTTGGCGGTGGCGGGATCGTCACCTTCACGCGAGTAAAGAATGACACCATGCCGAAATAATCTTCCTGGCTCCACTTTTCTAGGGGGTGATGATGGCATTTCGCACAACCGATCCGTTGCCCAAGAA
>RGDT01000391.1 GCA_009918525.1 Planctomycetia bacterium | reverse complement strand
CCTAATTGTAATTTTGAAGGGCGCAGGTTCTACAGCAACGTGGAATATCACAGATTTATTCTTACTTGCCACAGTTGCACAGGACATGGGTACTTTCGTCGCCCAGCCTGTTCTAAAGCGGTACGAAGTCGCCTATCTGGAAGCGTTACAGATGCGCGCGGACTGCACTGTGTTTCACAACCCTACCAACCTTGGCATGGACGGCAAAACCGCCCGTATTACAACAGATATCCAACACCCGTTTCCCAGCGCACATCGACGCCAAGCGGCGGCGGTTGTCGCGTTGATCGGCGAAAAAGCCGGTCTTGTGCTTGCTTCCCGGCGCGACGCGGAACTTGACGCCGAACTCCTGCACCACGATCGGCGGCGGCGGCACCGGAGCGCGACAATCGAACGATTCTTGCTTCTGAACGTGTTCTTCGGCGAAGTGGTAGAACACCGCCCCCGGATAATGGGATGCCAGCACTCTTTGAATCACTTCCCGAAAACGATACATCCCGGCCGCGAAGAACTCCAGCACGATGACGCTCGCGAACCGATCAACGATCAACCCACTGAGGCCGTCGCCTTCAGAGTGGACAAGCCGATAGGCATCGGTGACCTCATCGAGACGCAAAAGGTCGCGACGTAGGGACACGGCGGCAGCAAGTTTGCGTGCGAAGAACGCCTCGTCGATAGCTTCGTCTTCCTGATCGGTCAGGATGCGTAAGCTAATTCGTGAATGGCCGTTATAGAAGCCTCGCCCGACCCAGGAGCCGTGGCGATCTTCGACATCGACAACGGCACCAGGGGCAATACGGTCGAAGGGGCGATCGACCATTTTCTGAAAGACCCAGGGATGCCAACTTTTGCGTTCGATGCGCATCCGCACGCGCGGAAGGGGAATGGACATGAAGACCTCAGAAACCACCGACGAGAATCAAAGATAACGATAGTCCAGGATAGAGGAAGCAACACCGGTTGTCGATGGGGGATCGGCGGGAATGGTGCGAACCTCGTCGCCTACAGTAGCCCCACCGATGCCGTTCAACAGGTCGGTCGTCAAGGTTTCTCAACCCGACAATCAGCGACGAGGACTATCGTTCTTGGTATTTCGTAAAGCGATGGCTAACCCTTAGATTTAACCACAACCAGCCATTTTACGGCACCAAAAATTGCACCCGCTCCAGCCCGGCTAACTTCGCCTTATCGATGATTTGGACAACTACGTCTTGTGTCACTTCCCCGTCGTATGCCAACAGCATCGATGTCTTGGTCTTGGTCACATACTTCCGTAGTTCCGCCGTGAGGTTCTGCAAATTAGCAGGTTTCTCCTCGATCAAGATGACTGTTTCGCCGTTCTCGATTCGTATCTTGACATGGACGGTTTGTTGCTCCACCTGCTCCTTGGTCAGTACTCGCACTCCGGCCTTACCCTTTTCCACGCTCGGGGCTTCGATCCTCCGTTGCAATGCTGCCATCGTCGTTGTCAGGATAAAGAAAATCAGCAACACCATCGTCACGTCAATTAAGGCGTTCATGTCGAGGTGCGCTTCTCCCTCCGCCGCAGGCTTGGGAGGTGCCTCGAGTTCTTCGCACATCTCTGCGAAACGGGGATGATTCTCAAACGCCTTCCAGACTGGCACGCCGGGTTCCTGTATCTCGTCCGTTGTCTCCCACACGCCGTCCGCCAACTCTTGCTCTAGATCGGCCAGCGTTCGCTCCACCGATTCCGGCGATCCTTCGTGTCGCACCTTCCAGTTCATGACTCTTTCTCGCTCACGCCGAAATAGTTCGACGACAGCTTGCTACGAAACGGCTCCGCTCGCAGCCCCAATAATAAATCTCGTGCGATGCCTGCTTTCAAATCCTTGTGCGCATTGATCGTTAGCGTGGCCGGTGTTCGCCGCCGATCAAGATAAACTTTCAACCGGTCGAGCAATGCCGACAAGCTGCCCAGTTCGCGGTCGTCTTCGCCTGCCGGGTTATTCCCTTCCGCGACCGAGTAGAGCGGTTTGCCGTTCTCGTCTGGCTTGATGTCGATCCGAACCCCGTTAGGATCGTCTGCCGTTTGCCCCGCCTCGGCTTTGGGCGTGGTCACGAACGCGGACGCTCCCGCTGTTGTAGCCGTCATCATAAAGAAGATCAGCAACACCAAGGTCACGTCGATGAGCGGAATCATATCCACGTCGTCGTCATCGGACTCGGCATGTTGTCGGTGCGGGACCACGGCATAATCCGTGTCCATTGCTTCCAGCGCCTCGGCTTGGTCTTGCGGCGCATCCTGACGCGGTGACAACGAAAACGGCTTAAACTCCGGCGTGTCGCCCACGCGTTTCCAGTCCTTCGTTCCCGATGGCTTCAACCGATCATCATCGAGCAAGCGACCCTGTTGCAACCAGTCGGCAACCACATCGTAGGGCACCTCCTGATAGACCGTGTTCGTCTCGACGATCCAGACATCCAGGAAGCGGCGTTGATCGGCCATTTCTTACTTCCTCGCCACGGTCTCGGGACCGGTTGTCTTGGCGGCGGGCTTAGGTGATTTCGCCGTTTGCAACAGCAACAGTAACTTTTGCCCCGAAGAACGCATCTTGGTCTCGAATCGCGCCATCCACGCCTTGAACAACACATGAGAGAACACCAGGGGAATCGCCGTCACCAACCCAAGCGCCGTAGCGAACAACGCCAAACCAATCGCCCCGGCCTGGCTCTGAGCGCTTCCCCCCTCGCTGGCGGCCTTCTCGATCGCGGTGAATGTGCCGATCATCGAGATAACCGTTCCCAACAGGCCGACCATCGTCGCGATTTTGGCAATTGCCAAAA
>RGDT01000040.1 GCA_009918525.1 Planctomycetia bacterium | reverse complement strand
TCGCCAAGCCTTCAACGATGCAGTCACCTCCTACAACATCGCTACCGAAACGTTCCCGAGCAACTTGATCGCAGGCTTCGGAAACTTCCAACGAGCTTCGCTGTGGGAACTCGCCGAACCTGAGCAGCGAGAACCGGTCAAGGTTTCGTTCTAGGGTACTTCCAAGTCATTCATCCTGTGGGCTTGGATTGGTAACTCCAATTGAGGGCGTGCTGTGGACTTTTTTGCTCATCAAGACCGAGCTCGAAAACACACTGGCTTGCTGGTGTTCTATTTCGTAATCACCGTCTTGATCATCATGGCAACGGTCTACTTTGCGTTGATGGCGGTCCTTGCATTCAGTACCCAGAACAAGCCAAATGCGATCGACTTTTTTAGCTTCCAACCCGAACTGCTCGTAGGAGTCATCCTCTCGGTTGGAGTGGTCATCGCCTCGGGTAGCCTCTATCAAACTTGGCTCCTGTCCGGAGATGGATCGTCGGTATAGCGTGCCGTCAGCCCCCAAGGCTTGAAAACGCGCTCGAGCAGACGATAAGTACCGCCGTAGAGATCGGCAGCGGCAACTACTTCATCACCGGGACGTAGTTGAGAGAAAACAGCCGTGGTAGCGGCTAACCCTGAAGCGAAAGCCAAACCGCGTTCACCACCTTCAAGGGCAGCCAGACAGATTTCCAGTGCCGTGCGAGTGGGATTACCCGACCGGGAATACTCATATCCTTTATGCTGGCCCGGAGCAGCCTGTGTGTAGGTGGAGGTCGCATAAATTGGCACGATAGTCGCACCAGTAGCGGGATCGGGATCTTGGCCCGAGTGAATAGCCCGAGTTGCAAATCCACCACGATGGGGATCTTGAGGCATCATTTAAGCTCCTGGAAAACGATTAACCCTTATTGTAAGCAGTGCAGCAATTTTGTGATACAGCAAGAAGTCCGCACGACATCTGGAGACGCGTAGACTACGATAATCTATGATAACAACGCTGAGCAACTTCTCCTTCCCGCGAGATGCACGATGGCAACACTCGGATTGGCTTATCGTCTCCTAACCCGTACGGATTTCCGTTTGCTATGGGCGCTTACGTGGAACATGGGCGTCAAGGGAATGTTGTCCGTACAACGCCACAAGTCCCGTCTCAAACGCGGCGAGGTCTTTCCGCCTTTCCTGTACATCTCGGTCATCAACAGTTGTAACCTGCGATGCCAAGGCTGTTGGGTGGATGTGGCGGCCAAGCAACAGACCATCTCGCCTGAGGCTTTTGACCGCTTACTTGGTGAAGCAAAACGCATGGGCAATAGCTTCTTCGGCATCGTTGGCGGTGAGCCGTTCATGCACCCCCAGTTGCTTGACATGCTCGCTCGTCATCCTGACGCCTATTTTCAGGTATTCACGAATGGCCAATTTATCACCCCCGAGCGTGCCAAACGCCTCCGCCAACTCGGGAACGTAACCCCGCTAATCAGCGTCGAGGGCAATGAATTTGTAAGCGATGAGCGGCGCGGTCGTTCAGGTGTCCTGTCAAAAACGATGCAGGGCCTCAAGAACTGCCTCGCCGAAAAAGTCATGACCGGTGTCTGCACAAGTGTTTGTAAGACCAATATCGACGACCTGCTGAACGAAAAGTGGATCGACCGCCTCATTGAAATGGGTGTTCTGTACACCTGGTTTCACGTCTATCGTCCGATGGGACCTGACGCTTGCACCGATTTATGCTTAACCCCAGAACAGCAACTCCGAGTGCGAAAGTTCGTGGTTGAAATGCGAGCCAAAAAGCCAATCATCATCGTCGATGCTTATCACGATGGCGAAGGTAAAGCTCTATGCCCGGCGGCAACAGGGATCACGCATCACATCAACCCGTGGGGTGACATTGAACCGTGTCCTATCGTGCAGTTCGCCAAAGAGTCGATTCACGATGTGCGACCTCTTCGAGAAGTCTTCAAACAATCGGCCTATCTCCGAGAATTCCGTGAACTAGCTGCTCAGACGACCCGCGGCTGCATCGTTTTGGAACGTCCGGACCTGCTTGCCCAATTGGTCGAACGACATGGAGCCAAAGACTCCACGGCACGTAAGACAGCGATGGCCGAACTTCAGGCGATGACACCCCGCACATCGCAATACAACCCTATTGACGAAGTTCCCGAAAAAAACCTTTTCTACCGTATCGCAAAGTATTTCTGGTTTAATGATTTCGGTGTGTATCGCGGTCAGGATCATGGCCGCGATAGTGCTCCGGCCATGCTGAAACATACTACCCGACCTGAACATGCCGCATCGTGAACGAGTAGGTCGCATATGCTACTTCTATTGCTTATCTTCGCAGGCCCCATGGATGACCTAGGCGGTACCCTCGCGATGTTTGCGCGGACGGAAGCGCTTCGACTCTGTCAAAAGCCAATAGCCGTCAACGTAGCTGGTTTTGCTGGCACAGTTGCACTCCATGAACCGACTCGCGACCTAGTTATCGATATCGCATCAATAGCCTTGAATGACGACCGCTTTCGCGTTCAGACAACAATAACCGGTACGTTTGAATTGGTCGGAAAGATGAAAATTGCTGAGACCCCGACCGAAGTGAATGCTCGTGTTCGCGTTCGATTGGGTGTTAAAGGTGGTGCTGTGTTGACCTTTGAAAAAGGTGAATTTATCGTTCGTCCGGGTACGGAGGATATCGAACTGGTCGATGTTGATGTGATTCGTTTCGAGCCTGATCTGTTGCCCGGAGGTAAGGTACTTCTGGCAGGTTTGGTTAAAGGTCTATTCAAAACACACAAATCAGAAATCGCCAAGTTGGTTCGTGAAAAGATAGAGCCGATTTCGTTATCGCGTCCTGCGACCTTGAGCGGTCCCGCACCTCCAGGGGATAATCCTATCTTACGACGTTATGCTCAGAGTGTCGTTCTCTCGAAACTCAGCGAACACGATAATCCTCGTAACGCCATAGCCATTGAAGAACGAGGAGACGCAATTGTCGTGCGTGGAACAGCCTGGCTCGACAATCCGGCCAAGCTTTGCCGCGTGCAAATCACACGAGCCGAACTTCGCGATGGTATCGTGCATTTGGGCGGTACACTGCAAGCACCAATAGTTGGCACGGCCCGGTTCGATCTTCCTGGAACGATAAGCGCCGAATCACTCTTTCGTGCCAATATGTCCTTGGCCATCGAGGGCGACTTGCGTTTTAAGGAGGGTAAACCCGCAGGATGTAATGTGTATTGCCTGGGCGGAGAAGTGACCGAATTCCAGGCAGGCGCATTACCGGTTCAATTGGTATCCCGTCCGGTGCAAACCTTGCTCAACCGGGTCCTGGTAATGAAAGCCGCCGAATATCGCGTCAAAATTGAACAGGCCGGTGGCGGCCCTTGTCGGGATGAAATCATCACTTCGGCTTATCGACGTGCCCTGAATCGTGAGCCAGACCCGGCCGGCAAAAAAAATGCTGTGGAAATATTATCACAATTTTCGCCGCGTGATTTGCTCAGACGCTTGATCGCGTCTCCAGAGTTCGCGGAAAGCTACCTCAAAGGTAAATCGCGTGAACAGGCGACTACAGTAGTCTACCGAATTATCTTGGGCCGTGAACCGACGGCAACGGAAAGGAAGTATCTGGCTGGTAAAGAAACGGTATATGAAGAACGGCGCGTTCGCTTGCGGATGGTTCCCGTGGCAGTCGGTCAGCGAGCGCGAACCATAGACGATCTGACCTGGGCTTTGTTGACCAGCAAAGAATATCAAGAGCCGTTCGGAACCGGATTACCGCGTTAGGAAAGGCTATGACCTTTATCAGTTCGACTTGACCCCCCGGAGCCTGCGGGGTAAGACCAATCGCACGAACGAGAGACACCCCTGGGAATAAGGACGGCATTCCAGGTTAGGGCGGTTCAGTCCGCCCGGCATTCCATGGAGCAGGAGAGCCGAACAGTGAAAAAGACGGTATTTGTCGCGGCAGGTGTCGCGTTGCTCGGTCTGGCGGTAGTGGTCAGTTCCAAATTGATGGCCCAGACGACCACGACCCCAACGGCGACCAAGAGCCGAATTGCTCTGCTAAACCTAACTTACGTCATTAAAAATTACGGTAAGTTCAAGACGTTCCAAGACGAGTTAAAGGCATCGGTTGATCCATTCCAGGCAAAGGACACATCCTGGAAGAAGGAAGGCGAAGCCATGGCCAAGGAGTCGCAAGACCCCAAGACTACAGCCGAACGTCGTGATCAGATAGAGAAGAAACTCAAAGAACTGACTCGTCTGATCGAAGATAACAAGATGGAAGCCAGCAAGGTTTTGAACAAGAAACAAGGCGAACAATTGAAGATTTTGTACAACGATGTACGAGTTGCCGCCTATCGTTATGCCCAGGCACATGGCCATGACATGGTGCTGCATTATAACGACGCCGTGACGGAGCAGGATTACAATAGTGAGCAAAATATCAGCCGTAAAATGCAGGCAGGTGCTCTGATGCCGGTATATATGGCTCCGGGTGTTGATGTGAGTATGGATATCGTCAAGGCACTCAACGCCTCGATGACCAGCGCCCCGTCTACTCGTCCCTGATAGAGACGTCTCACGCCCGGCTGGTTTTACCTAGCCGGGCCGGTCTCGATATGCAAGGAAGCAAGGAGCAACTTTGAGACGCCATAGTTCCCGCCAACAGCGGACCATTCTTCGGCCGGTCGAAGTATCCGGGCCGGGTATTCTCAGTGGTAAGTCGATTCGGGCGCGATTTGTGGCGGCTCCGCCATCTAGTGGGGTCGTGTTCGTGCGCAGCGACTTGCCTGGAAAACCTCGTCTACAGGCACATGTCAGCGGTGTCAGTGGTACCGCTCGTCGTACCACACTTGGACGACATCCCGTACAGGTGACACTGGTCGAGCACGTACTCGCTGCGCTGGCCGGGTTACGCATCGACAATTGTATCGTGGAATTGAGCGGCCCCGAACCGCCTGGACTAGATGGCTCCTCTCAAGAATTTGTATGTGCGCTTTTATCCGCAGGAGTCAAAAATCAAGCGGCGACTCGGTCCATTTGGTGTGTTGATGAACCGGTAACTGTTCAAGCCAAAGGAGCTACGCTTACACTTCATCCGCCGCAACAACCCGGACTCGTGCTCACCTATTTCTTAGACTATGGCCCGTTGTCCCCCATCATCAGACAAGTGCACACTCAAAACTTGCTACCCAGCACATTCGCAAACGATTTGGCTTCCTGTCGAACCTTCGTTCTTGAAGAGGAAGCGGCCGAATTACGACGACAGGGATTGGGCTTACACTTGAAACCTATGGATCTATTGGTTTTCGGTTCCCGTGGACCGATTGAAAACTGTCTGCGTTTCGGAAATGAACCAGCGCGGCACAAAGTGCTCGATATGGTTGGCGACCTATCATTGCTAGGATCCGACCTGTGCGGTCATTTGGTCGCTTTTCGCTCGGGGCATCCACTGAACATTGAACTCTGTCGGGTCCTTCACGAACGTCTAGTTGCAACATTGAGTCGATTGGCCGCATAAACGCCGGCAAACTGTGCCAAATGCTCCGAACTGACGAGTAGAAGAGATAAGCCCTTTGAGCAAGGATTCAAAATCCACCTGTTGCCTCGTTACACTAATTTCTCTTTGAGAGTAATCGTATGCAAAACCGTTTATCCGTTGCTGTGATTGGTGTCGGGCATTTGGGCAAGGAACATGCACGTATTCTCGGATCAATGCCAGATGTTGAACTCGTCGGAGTAGTTGATCCGAACCATGTCCAGGCTGATGCGGTAGCCGCACGCACAGGGACAATGGCGTATAGCTCGGCACGCCCGCTTATTGGACGTATTCAGGCAGCAGTTATTGCTACTCCCACTGCCTACCACCACGACTCGGCCTGCGAATTACTCGCCAACGGTATTTCCTTGCTTGTCGAAAAACCGTTGACCAGTAATGTCGCACAGGGAATCGATTTAGTCTCTCTGGCAGAAAAACACGATGCGATTCTCCAAGTCGGCCATATCGAACGGTTCAATCCTGCCTACGAAGAATTGCGGCGTAGGCCGTTGATTCCGCAATATATTCGATGCGAACGGCACGGCGGCTTTACCGGCCGCTCGATGGATGTCGGCGTGGTCTTCGACGTGATGATACACGACTTGGATCTGATTCTCGATTTGGTCGGACGGCCAGTCGATCGAGTGGAGGCAATGGGGGCTGCTGTTTTGGGCGGGAACGAAGACATGGCTCAGGCTCGTGTCTATTTCGAGGGAGGCTGTATCGCCGACCTCACGGCCTGCCGAGTCAGCCCGGAACCTGCACGTTCGATGCGTGTCTGGGGAGGCGAAGGTTACGCCAGTGTTGATTTCGCGACACGCAAAGTAACGTTGATGCAGCCCAGCGAGTTATTACGATCGGGCCGGATCGATTCGCGCCGACTGACGCCAGACGTCATAGGACTTCTCAAGGCGGAACTTTTCGGACGGTTTGTTGAGACTTTCACCGTTGACTGCTCGGGACATCACTCGGCCGATCAGTTAACGCGAGAGCTATATGATTTCGTATCGTCTGTACGAGAGAAAAGACAACCGCGAGTTACTGGGAGAGCAGGGTTGGCGGCACTAACTCTGGCGAGTCAAATTGTTCAGACGATCCACAAGACAGATTTGCAGTCTACAGGACAACTTTTCCCTAGTAGATCAGCAAGCGAAGCCGCTTAACGCTTTCAATTACGCGATGATCAGCCGATTAACTCTAGCAGATCACCGCGATTCACCTGCCGACGATATTCGGCGGGTCCAGACCACGATCAAGCTCGTAGCGTCAGTCCGCTCACCATCGCTCGGCATAGATCGCCCAGGTCTTCGCTTCCGCGGCAACTGACTAGGTTACCATCGACGATAACCGATTCATCGCGGTATAACCCACCTGCTGCTCGAACATCGTCGCGTATTTCTGAAGCGCTGGTCACTCGACGACCATTCATTGCTCCAGCACTGATCAACAACTGCGCTGCGTGACCGACAATAGCGACCCGGCGGTCTTCATCGATGAACGTGCGAGTTACGTCAACGGCTTCTTCGCTAAGCCGTAACTTCTCGGGGGAATAGCCGCCGGGGATGAGAAGCAGATCGTACTCAGCCGGGTTAACTTCGCGTATTGGCATGGTAGTAGCTATGGAGTAGCCGTGTTTGCCCGTGGCTCTAGGACCGTGGGGTGAGGCAACGGTAATCTCGACTCCTTCTTCGCGAAGTCGATAGTAAGGGCAGAAGAGTTGGAGATCATCGAACCCGTCCGCGATCAGGATTAACGCTTTCATGACCGATGAGATCCTTTGAAGGAGAGAGAAAGTCAAAAGCCAACTATATTATACCCTAGTGTTGGGCGGGGTTAAAGATGGACCGAAAAATCGGCCTATCTTACCTCGTCACTGTTGCTTTTACTTCATCATTCCGTTGCAAGGCATTCAAACCGTAGCTTTCCCACCACCCGCTGAACCGGCAGAAGCGGTACTAGTGAAGCAGTATCGTGCCAACTGTGATCTGTGACTTTAATGTGGGCCGCGCTCACTCCGCCCCGTCCCAGTGTCGAATCCAAACCGCGCCACTGGCCATCAACCAATGCTTCGGCCCACATATGAAACCCGAACACCGGCGTACCACGATGGACGTACAATAATCCGATGGCCGTTCGAGAGGGAATGCCAGCCGCCCGTAGAAGCGATGCAGTCATGAAGGCATGGTGACGACAATCTCCGCGAGGCATTCGAGCAATTTTGGAAGTCTGGACGAGCGGTGTGCTGTTGTCGTTTATCATTAGGTTTCGTACAAAACGCTCGATTTTAAGGCATTTGTTCCAAGTATCGCGTTCATCGCCGACGGCACGTCGGCACAGTTCACGGATTCGGTCGTCATCAAAGTCAAGAAATGAATTGGGAGCCAAAAATTCGGGTCGGGATTTCTCATCGCCTGAACCGGAACGCGAGGGGGAAACTACCAATTCAATTTTACCGTCGCTAACCGTCGCTCGCTGATGCTGATCAGACACAAAAACGGTTGCTAAGTCATCTTCGTCGCGGACGACAATCCGATAACGTGCCTTGCGGATTTCGTAGGGTCGAAGAATGGCACGATCAACCGGTGCAAACGTAGCACGTGCAATGTCGGGAACAACCGTTCCTATCGGAGCAAGAGCTTTGTCCTTATCCGTGCGAATGAAAGTAATTGTCCCCAAGCCATCAAGAGAAGTTTGTCGCTTGGCCGGTATACCATTTTCGTCGAGCCACCAAGTTTGGCGAGAGGGAATAACGCGCGTTTTCCCAGATTCCAGGGGGTCAGGAACAAGCTCAACTCGAAGAAGTTCAATTATCTTGCCATCTACACCCGTTCGTTCTCTCTCGCGGGCTGTAGCGCGCACGGTTACCAGGGAGTTATAAGTTGGCTCGTAACGGGTGAAAACGGCTTTATCTCCTGTATTCCACTTCTTACCCGTGAATTGATTCAAATGTTGCCAGGGATCGAGAGCTGACTCTTCCCATCTTACCCAGCGTTCAGCATCCAGAGGCATAATGCGAACCGACAATTTACCGTCGATTACCGTTCCGGATAGGCTAAGTGTCTTCCCACCCCCCTGAGATTGTGTCATGAATGTGGCAAATGTCTTACCATCAAGGGTTTGTCGTGTTCCTTCTTCTCGCCTTAAACGAACAGAACTTCCATATCGCGACAATGTAAGATCAAGAGCCGAAGTGACTTTGAGGAACCTGTTACCCGGTTCGGGTTCGACCGTGATCGTGTGGTATCCAACTCGTTTTCCTTCAAAAAAGACAGTTTCGTATAACTCGCGTTGGGGAGACGCAGCAAGCAAGGGAAAAGCAAAAAACCCAATGATCAGGAAAATGTGGCGCATCCGAGGTCCTTTCGCGAAGTAGGACGAGATGCCAAAATCCTACCCGATAGCTCGATAGAGTGTGGAAACTGAGTTCAGAGGATAACGAAGCCACTGGTGGTACAACCGTTTCATCGCTTCCAGTCGCGGTTCCTCTCTGGCATGAAATTGCCGAGGGCTTAAATTGTGCCGTATAATAGATAGAGAGACTCCACTACTTCGGTTCGGACCAAAGGGTGCTGTGTGAATCGTTCGTCGTTCGCCGATCTTCTCCGTGTGGATCGTTACGGTGATTTTTTATTGCCCCCCGCCATACGACTTGGGCGCGGTCTGTCGGTAATCCCTCGCGAAGGTTATCGCCTCGATTGTTTTCGAGACTCATCGGGTCGCGAAATTCCCATGTTGGCTGCGTCGGTGACGTCCGAAAAATTGTTTGATTTATTTCTGTCTCTAACCGAACCGCTCGGTGAGATTGTTGATGTTGTGCTCGAAACGAGTCACGACACGGATGGGGCGAATCATAGGGATCTTGTTCGAGAGCGCATCGAGCGTCCCATTCTTTTAAGCTATTTTTGTGAATTTGAATCGTTGTTAATGAATGATGGTTGTACAGGAGTTGCCGTTATCTCTCGCGTTGAGCCGATGGAAATTCAATTTGACGAACACAAAATTATTATCATCTATGCGAACAATCTGGAGCCATTTATCAAACTTCTGTACGAAGCGGATATCCATCCCGTATCAGGTTTAAGCTTGATTCCCGAAGGAGAACATATGCACCGGAGCGCGCCTCATTATCGGCGTGAATTTGCACAATTGAGTACATTGATAGGAGTCGTGATAGCCTGAGTTAAGTATCTCGAGACGCGACTGATTCTAGCGAGTAAGTCGGAGGAAATCGGGTGGTTCGTAATGCTTTGCCCAACGAGCGTGAAGCAGTCTTGACCTTGTTATTGAGTCATTTATCACCTCTCCATCGCAAGCAGCGTGTAGAGAGTATCTTGCAGTTGATGAATGATGGCACTATCGACCCTGCTGGATTATTCACCACGGATGATTTTTCTGGTGCTACTCTGGCTAGCCCGACTGCAGGTGCGGGAGGAATTCTCTGGCCCCCCATTTGTATCTCGGACTCCGACGCATCGCGACTGATTGAATCGGCCTGTGCTTGGTTACGGTTGCATGGTAGTCGCTTGGTTCAGATTATTATATCAAAATCGCAATCACATCATAAACTGCATCTTACGTCAAATGGCTTTTCCTATATTACCGAGCTTGTTACACTTGTCCACGAATTAACTCGACATCGTTCGCTCTTGAGGTTCGACGAACGATTGAAAATCGATACATACAGTGAGAATTTGGTGGAGGATTTCAAGCAGACGTTGTTACGTAGCTACGAAAATTCCTTAGACTGCCCCGAGATCGTCGGGTTGCGAAGTATCGAAGAAATTCTCGCAGGGCACCGAGCACAGGGTCAATATGAGCCTTTGAACTGGTGGCTGGCGCGACAAAATAATCAAGCAATCGGAGTGGTCATTCAGGTAGATCACAACGAACGTAAAGAACGCGAGTTAGCGTATATTGGCATAATACCTGAGATGCGTGGGATGGGACTCGGCCGGCAGTTAATGCAACGCATTATCGGCCGCGCGAAGGCCGATGGAATGCGGCGAGTCATTCTGGGATTGGATTCGCGGAATATCCCAGCTTGGCATCTGTACACTCGATTGGGTTTTGAAGAAGTTGATCGAGAACAAGTTTTCCTGCGAATCGGGCCTTGACGCCCAAGAAATCAATTTCTGCACCTTATCTTCTTTGATGGTGGTCAATGCGCGGCAATGTTTAAGTCTCTGAGTGATCGCGCTAATTAGCTCCCCCGCTAATTGGCAAACCCTGCGGTGCGTCGAGGCCCGGAGTGAGCCTGTGACCACGCTAGTTCAGGATGCTACCTTCGCCCTTGAAAAGGCCATCACCCGTAGGGTTGGTGAGTCGCGTTACAGGCTTTGGTTTGAAAAGCATACGCGATTTCACCGCTGCAAAGATACCCTCGTGGTTGGTGTTCCCAATCGCCATTTTCAGGAATGGCTCGAAAAAACATTCCACGCCGATGTCACAGCCGCTGCAACGGAAGTGTACGGCGAATCATTGTCCGTGCGATTTGCAATTGAACCTAATTTATTTCAGACCGCACGCCGGGAACAAGAGCAGGTTAAGGCCGCTCCGGTCGTTGTCAAACCGGAAGAAACGCCAAAGTCTGATTCGCAGCGTCGCGTACGACGTTGGGCGAAACTATCAGAATTTGTCGTGGGTCCCTGCAATCGGGTCGCTCATGCGGCAGCATTGAGCGTGGTGGAAGCACCGGCCGAAAGTGCAAATCCTTTAGTTTTTCATGGACCGGTTGGTACTGGTAAGACTCATCTACTCGAAGGCATCTATTCCGGGCTAAGGAGATCCCACCCCGATTGGCGCGTGATGTATCTGACCAGTGAAGAGTTCACGAATCGCTTCTTGGCAGCGATGCGGCAGGATCGTCTTGGGGGTTTTCGCAAACAATTTCGCGACTTGGATGTGCTCCTCATTGATGACTTGCACTTCCTGGCGACCAAGAAGGCCACGCAGGTGGAATTTCTTCACACCTTTGATGCCTTGGTAGCTGACGGCAGACAGTTAGTTTTGTCGAGCGATTGCCACCCAAGACTAACCGAAGACTTCACGCCCGAGTTGATGGATCGCATGTTAGGCGGTGCGATGTGGGGACTGACTCCTCCTGATGCCGAAACGCGATTTAATCTGCTGGTCGCCAAGTCACGACTAATTGACGGAATACCCATTGGACCAGAAGCGTTGCGTTTCATTGCCACGCAATTACGCGGCAATGTCAGGGAACTTGAAGGAGCGCTTCAAAGTGTCCGCCATTTTAGTCGGGTCACGGGCCGAACGATTGACGTAGCACTCGTTCGTGAAGCGTTAGCCGACCTCCTGCGTCATGCCGTTCGAGTGGTCAAAATCCCAGACGTGGATAACGCCGTTTGTGTAGTGTTAAGACTGGAGCCAGGCGAACTTCAGACGAAAAACCGTTCCTGGGCCGTCAGTCACCCACGAATGGTGGCGATGTACTTGTCGCGAAAACACACCGCCAGTTCCTACAGCGACATTGGCGAACATTTTGGCGGCCGCAACCACAGCACGGTAGTCGCGGCCGAGAAGAAAGTGCGTCAATGGATTGAAAAGAATGAAGAACTTTCATTGGGACAACGTCGAGTCCGAGTCCGTGAACTGGTGGAACGGGTCGAAAGAGAGTTGTCGCGTTGATTAGCGGCGCAATTCGGCAATCACCTGTTGAAGCACTTGCTTGGCCTCCTGTGATATTCCACGTTGCAAGGCTGCTTCTAGAGCGGGAAGTTGATCGGTCGTCAAGCGATTGAGCGAATATATGGCATGGTTGCGAAAGCGAGCATCGCGATGATTCAGTTGCTGAATCAAATCTGGAATTTTCTCGTCGGCTCGGAGATCACGAACGATTTTGTTAATGCGATCACGCACTTCCAGCGATGGTGTCCGCAATTGTTCTTCGCGAAGATAAGGAATTACCGGCTTTCCCATCCGGCGCAACTCAAAATCAGCCGTTTGCCTGACATCAAACTCATCGTCGTCAAGTTGCCTCAAAAGTTGGCTAACCTTTGAACTATCAATACGCGTCGGGGGAGCAGCCGCATTGGTGATCACGGGCAGGTGCAGGCTAATGGTTAAAAGAATGAAACGCCAATTCGACATTGAGCAAACCTCCATCTCGGGGCAAATAGACACCCCGCTCGCCTTGCTGCGGGCGACGCGCATGGAGGGCATATGCCCAAAAAGGCAGGGCAGGGCAAGCCCAGACCGATGATGGGATCAAATACCATTCGGTTTTTGCTTGTGTAGGGAGCGGGTGAAACTTTCCCCGTTTGTCTCTCAAACAACTTGGATTGCTAATTCGCCGGGTCGATTAGTACTCCACTTCGCCATATTCATTTAGGACATTGGCTCAATCGACAAGCAGTGCCGCTGACGCAAGTCGTTGATAGATCGGTTCTAATTCGGCCTCGATTACCTGGCGCACGAGCTTGAAATCTCGTATCATTTGATCGCCTCGTTTGATTTCCAACGCGCCCGCCAAGGCTAGTTTCGTTGCTTCATCGAGCAGCGCTTCACGCGAACGATCAACATCGATCAATCCGACAATTAGCCTATCTTGCGGCAGCAATTCAACCTCGCGATGCCGACGATTAATGACCCTGGCACCAGTTCGGGCTTGCAACGCAATTAACTTCGTCGTGCGTGGCCGTTCGGTTAAAGAAAGGGCAAAAGTAGGCATGTGAACGTGCAAGCCGATCAGCGAAGCAAGATATAATGGTACCACGGATTGGGCCAGAATCGCTGCCGTGTCTTCAGGCGAAGGGGAGTCTTGCCCCATCTGATCGCGTATCATGTTGACCATCTCATTAAATGGCACGGCACGTGGCCACATATGGTGCAACAGCGAAAGAGCGATCTTCACCACCGGCTTATTTGTCTCAATGGCTACTTCGTCCTCGTTGCGGAACTCCTCGGCGACCTGGGGCGAATGTAAATCAGGATTATCGTTCACCGGGCGAGCCAATCCCGAAAGACACATTGCCGACACCAGTTCTATTGACGTTTCCCTACGAATGACGGCTTCTTTCGGCACGAGGAGCGTTCGTCGAAACGAACGATTTTTGAGGAAATCGACATACTGTTCCATCTCGATGAGGTCGGTACTGGAATCTAACAACGTCCGTCGCATTTCCGGTGGTAGCATGTCGGCTCCATAGCGTTTTCCTGCTTCTCCCAGATACTGCAGACCGTGCTGTTGAGCCTGGGCGATGAAATCACGAAAGTAGACTGCTCCGTTGTGTTCCTCCAGGTGTTCGTGATAAACGTAATAATCCGGCCCCTTAGCTACGGTATCGGCTTCCTCGGCCAAGACAGCAGCCCAAGTAGAATCGGGTGACTGGGATTTAAGAGTAAATTCGAGCATTTCACGAGCTGCGCTGAGACGTTGATTTGGGTCATGAATTCGGCGAGTGTGGAAAATCATAAGATCACGAACGCCGGCTCGAAGATACCACCCGGGATAGGTGTTATAGCTGATATAGGCAACCCCCTGAGGTGCGAGGGCCCGACGCACTAAGGCAAGCAATTTTTCACGAACTTCAGGGGTAATCCAAGAATAAACGCCGTGCGCACTGACATAGTCGAACGACCCTTGCGGCAGGGCATAATTTCGTAGGTCGGCAACCTCGAAATGTACGTTCTTCAATCCCAATGCTGCCGCTACTCTGCGTGGCGATTCGAGTTGCTTTTCTGACTGGTCGATTCCCACGAACTGACTGTCGGGCAACGCCTCGGCAAGCGGTAACAAATGACCACCGTTGGCGCAACCTATTTCTAGATAATTGCACTTAGCCGGTGACACGGGTTGAAGCCCAAGCAAAGTTGCCATGGTGGCCATGCTATCGGGATGAGCAGGATAGCGGGGCTGGCTATCGTAGATAACTTCGTCGTAACTTGTGCGATCTGCCATTTTTAGCTCTCGTGATTGGAACTTCTTACCGGGCACCAACTCGAGCGGCAAAATTCTCTATGGTCGAGCGATATTTAAGCTCAACGGTTTTCGGGAGATATTGTCGTAAAAGCGGTACTACTTCGGCAATTCCGACAAACCACACGAATAGCATTGCCTTTTTTCCTCCCTTTCCCCGAACCCAGAATTCCTGACCACTAGCAAAATCAACCTTTTCTACCTCGTTCCACGGAAGGAATTGCGGCTTGAATAGCGCATATTCCGACAGGAGACCGTCACGGGAGATTCGGGTACGCCGACAGACGGCCCACAGGCACATCCCACCGCCAAGTAGTAAGAAAAAAGCGCCGATTCCAACCGGGACAAACGCTTGTTCCGGATACGCAAAGGGAATGATCAGCGAAAGGATACCCATACCGATCGGACCACCGACAGCAATGGCCCCCATCGTCCAGCCGAGAATCGGGCTGCACTGCAGGACGAGATCACCTGAAACGGGATCACGAAAAGCTGGACGACTGGCCGCCGAACGCAGCAGGAGGAAAAAAGCTAGAATTCCCATAACTACGATTATATTTCCCATCGAAACCTCTTTCTTCGTGCTACTCAGGTCCCCGTATTTCATTAAAAAGATCTCTGTTAGCCTGGTGAGTACGTTTAACAGATCGCACGCGGGTCGCAAGTACGATCAACAGCTAAACTCGATCGGATGGCCTTCGTTTGACCTTTTGGCCTCAATCGGCTAATGTGATATAGACAAGTAGTATGCTCCCCGTCTCAGAGACGCTCATGGCCGAACAGTACATCTACACGATTGAGAACCTCTCTAAATTTTATAACAAGCGGGAGGTTTTGAAAAACATATGGCTCGCATTCTACCCTGGGGCCAAGATTGGCGTGATCGGTTCCAACGGAGCCGGGAAAAGTACGCTCCTGCGAATTATGGCTGGGGTGGATAAGGACTTTCTGGGCACTGCTCGTCTAACCTCGGGCTTCAGTGTCGGTTTCGTGCCCCAAGAACCTCGGCTGGACGAAACGACAGACGTACGCGGCAACATTGAACAGGCAGTTGCTCCCATTCGCGGCTTGTTGGCAAAGCAAGAAGAACTCGGAAACAAGATGGCCGAGGCTTCGCCCGAGGAATTTGAAAAGATCAGCGACCAACTCGACCGGGTCAATGCTCAGATAGACGCTCTGGATGCCTGGAGCCTAGATCGCCACCTTGAGATCGCGATGGACGCGATGCGATTACCGCCGGGCGACGCCGATACGAAACGGCTTTCAGGTGGCGAAAAACGTCGGGTAGCGTTGTGCAAAATGCTACTGCAAAAGCCCGATCTTTTGTTGCTTGACGAGCCGACAAACCACCTGGACGCTGAGTCCGTCGCATGGCTGGAGCGAACGCTGAAAGAATACGCCGGCACGGTCGTTTCAGTGACACACGACCGATATTTCCTCGATAACGTGGCCCAATGGATCTTGGAACTGGATCGTGGTTCGGGGTATCCTTTCAAAGGCAACTATACGGGCTGGATGGAGCAAAAACAGGCAAGACTCGCCGTCGAAGAGAAGGCTAACTCAGCTCGCCGCAAAGCGCTAGAGCGCGAACTGGAATGGGCGCGAATGGCACCCAAGGCGCGGATTGCGAAAAACAAGGCTCGCCTCAGTGCCTATGAAAAAATGGCAAATCAGGAGTACGAGGAACGGCCTGACGAACTCGTGATGCAAATACCGCCCGGTCCGCCGTTAGGAGGGGTTGTCGTTCGTGCCGAAGGTGTTCGCAAAGCTTTCGGCGACAATCTGCTTATGGACGACATGAACTTCGATTTGCCACGCGGCGGAATTGTCGGAGTGATCGGCCCTAATGGTGCTGGAAAGACGACTCTATTCCGAATGATCGTTGGTCAGGAAAAACCGGATGCAGGGAAGATGATCGTTGGGGAAACCGTTCTACCTGCCTACGTCGATCAGGGACGAGATACGCTCAACAACGAGGCTACAGTTTTTGAAGAAATCACAGGTGGAACCGATTATTTCATTCTCGGCAAGAAGAAAGTAGCCTCGCGCGGCTACGTATCGCAGTTTAATTTCAAAGGACCCGACCAGCAACGAAAAGTGGGGGAGTTGTCCGGTGGAGAACGCAACCGCGTCCACCTTGCCAAACTGTTACGTCGGGGTGGTAACCTGTTGTTGCTCGACGAACCAACGAATGACTTGGATGTAGATACTTTGCGAGCACTGGAAGATGCCCTCATCAACTTCACTGGCTGCGCCGTTATCATTAGCCACGACCGGTGGTTTCTCGACCGCATTTGTACTCACATCTTGGCTTTTGAAGGCGATAGTAAGGTAGTTTGGCATGAGGGCAACTACGAAACCTACGAGGCACTCCGCAAACAACGTCTTGGTGTCGATGCCGATCAGCCCCACAGGATGCGGTATAAAAAGCTCCAGGGTTGAACCTTGTATACCATAAGACGAGATGAGACGCCTTTATCACCAGTGCGTCTCGTTTGTCTTGGAGTGAACTCCAATGATGGATCTGATAGCGGTCACGAAGATATACCAACAAGGCTCTCGAACGGTGAACGCCGTTCGTGGAGTCACTATGAGAATTGACCCCGGCGAGTTCGTTTCTATTGTGGGACCGTCCGGAAGCGGCAAATCTACTTTAATGCATCTGCTTGGGGCACTGGATACTCCCAGCACGGGAAAGGCTTTGTTTCTGGGCAAGGATATTGCACGAATGAGCGATCGCGAACGCTCGATGCTTCGTCGCAACCGCATTGGATTTATTTTTCAATTTTTTAACCTGATTCGCACCATGACCGCATGTGAAAATGTCGCCCTGCCATTACTCCTTGGCGGAAACGGTCGGAGCATGGCCTTGCGCCGAGCGGCGGAATCGCTTGATCGTGTCGGGCTACGTCGTCGGGCGGACCATTATCCCGATGAAATGTCCGGCGGCGAGATGCAACGTGTTGCCATCGCTCGCGCTTTGGTGGGCGATCCTGAAGCGATTTTATGCGATGAACCGACGGGCAATCTTGATAGTGCCAATGCTGCCGAGGTTCTTCGCTTGTTGCGTGATCTGCCTAATGCCGGTCGTCGTTCGGTGGTTATGGTGACCCACGATGCGACGGCGGCAGCGTATGGCAACCGCACTGTGGTCATTCGGGATGGTCTGCTCGCTTCCCATGAAGTTTCGCAAGGTTCAGCACCGGTGGAAAAGGCCGCAGTCAGAGGTTGAACTCTATGATCAGTCTGCTGCGGACGATCAGTTTCGGTTACATCGCTCAACATCGAACGCGAAGTTTATTGGTCGTTCTCTCGATTGCATTGGGGGTCGCTACCCTGGTTGCGACTCAGGCCATCTCGCGCGGCCTGAAAGGAAGCCTTCAAGATGCTGTCAATCCATTGGCAGGCATCGCCGACCTAATCGTCATTAAAGGGGGTGCAGGACTACCAGCATCCTTGGCTCGCGAAATTCGTCAAGCGGCGTTACCCGGTATTGAAGATGCTCGCCCCTTCGTATTTGCTCGTGTAGCCCTGGTAGAACTCGACAACCGACCCATCTGGCTATTCGGCCTCGAGATGCCCGACGAATTAAAACGCGATGCAAAAGCCTTCTTGAGCGAGAACTCGTTAGGTATCAGGACATCGCTTCGCACGCCGTCGCTCGTGGAATTGCCGACTTGGATCGCGAAACTCCAAGCGGGTGAAGTTGGCCTCGTCTCGGTTGATGTTTCCGAGGCCCTCAAGAGCCGTGGAGTTTCGGGAACTACCTTTTCGCTTCGCAACGCTGGGCGCACACCTCATTTTTTGCTGCTAGGTACTGTCGATTTTTCTGCATCGCCGATGCCTGTTGGAGGAGCGGTGGCTGTATTGCCTCTCGATGCCGCGTCGAGTGTTTGCTACCCCGAGAAAGTGGGTACAGTACAGCAAATCAATATCCGATTAGCACCGGGAGCCGACCAAGCCACCGCTCAACAACATTTACAAAGATGGCTCGGCGTGCGGGGGGATGTTCAGACGATTGACACAAACCGTGCTGCTCTCTCCGATGTCACGTCAGGGCTAGAAGTCGGGCTGCTTATTGGAAGTGCTGGTGCCTTAGTCGTAGGGTTGTTTTTGGTATATAACGCCCTGTCGGTCAGTGTTGCCGAACGACGTCGTGATATTGGGATATTACGCGCCGTGGGGGCTACTCGTGGTCAGATTGCAGGGTTATTTCTCGGTGAATCGCTGATTATGGGGCTAGTTGGGTCAGGGCTAGGACTGCCTTTGGGGTGGTTGCTGGCATGGCTTGCCGTCAAACCGCTTGCCGGTGTGATTAGCGAGATGCTCGTGCCGATTGAAGGTGCCACAGTTCAAATGCCTTTTTGGTTGGCGATCGTCGCACTTATTTCAGGAACATTAGCCGCTGTTTTTGCCGCTTTACTACCTGCGCTACAAGCAGCTCAGGAAGAGCCTGCCGAAGCGGTGCGGCGTCTGCACCGTTCGCGACCTTGGGTGGCGATAATACTGCAGCTTTCTATAGTTGTTACACTCATCGTGCTAGGCATACTTTTCGTTGTTTATCGAAGTGCCTTTCCTAAACTAGTGGGCATTTTTGCCGGTATCGTGTTTCTGCTTCTGGGGGGGCTGACATCGACGCCATTACTGACGGCATTCTTTGGGCGACTTTTTCAGCCTCTCTTTCGATATATTTTGGGATTGGAAGGGCGGTTGGCTGCGGATAGTTTGGTGCGAAGTCCAGGTCGGACCGGATTGGTTATTGCTGCACTAGCCGCAACGAGCGGTCTGCTCGTCCAGACTTCGGGATTCCTCAAATCTACTCGGGAAGCGATTTCCAATTGGATTGAGGATAAAATTGCGG
>RGDT01000390.1 GCA_009918525.1 Planctomycetia bacterium | reverse complement strand
GCCGGGACCGTTTCGCGATGAATTGGCCTGGGCCTTGGCAGGACGTGCTGGGGCGGCTCTGGAGATCCCTGGAGGTAATCCAACAGGTGTGTGTGCGGTCGTCCGCGACATGATTTCCTATCCCGATGGGATTGAATTCTGGATTCACCTTCGCTCTGCCGGTAAAACAGTAAATGAACCGCCTGTCCTTGTTCTGGAGCGACTCAACGCCGACGGAGGTGTGGCCGAAACACGCCGCAACCCGTTGGTTCTGGGCTTTGTCCCACGTCCTTGGTCGGAAGGATGGGATGGCGAAGGCCCACTCCCCGCCACCTTGCCGTTCCAGGGTTTGCAGCCGAACACATCGTATCGTTTTCGCGTCGAGGGAACATTGGGACCAAAAAAGGAAAAATGGGTATCGGAACCGCGACCGTTCCAGACGGGGCCTGCTATACCCGGCAATGAGGCTCCGCGTCGTTCTAATCGGGCCATGTGGCGATGATGGTCGAACTGAATGCCGATAACGTCGTGGACTACGCTCGATCCCGAGGCTGGATCGGTCCCTCCTCTGCCAGGGCGGAGTGGCTTTCGGGCGGTGTGTCGAACTGTGTGTTGCGTGTCGAGCAGCCAGACTGCGATTCTGGGGGGAGAGGGGAAGCCCTCCTCACCTCCACAGTCCACCCTCGTCCCGTACGGCGGATTATCGTCAAACAGTCCAGGCCGCAATTACGAACGAAACAAGCTTGGTTCAGCGATATTTCACGTATCCACCGCGAGGAGGACGTTCAGCGTTTGCTTGTTGACCAGTTGCCCGGCGCTATCCCCCGCGTGATCGGCAGTGATCGCGACAATTACGCCTATGCCATGGAACATGCCCCTGATGGTGTGCGTACCTGGAAAGAGATGCTGCTCGATGGAGAAATCAACCTTGAGACGGCTCGTACGGTCGGGCGGTTGCTTGGTCGTCTGCATAAGCTCAATCTGGACGCTCCGCATTTAGCCGATAGCGAGGTCTTTCGCCAGTTAAGGATCGAGCCGTTCTACCACCGCATCAGCGAGGTTCACTCCGACCTGACACCGGTTATCCGACCACTTGTAAACGCGATGATCTATTTGCCCTGTGGGTTGTGTCACGGCGATTTTAGCCCGAAGAATCTGTTGATCGCGGGAGATTTGGTGTGGCTTGTCGATCATGAGACGGCATACATCGGCGAACCCGCGATGGACGTGGGGTTCTTCTTCAGCCATTTGCTGCTGAAAACGATCCGAAGGCCGGGATGGCGAGCTGCGATGCTCGGAGTGACTCGCGCTGCATTGGGAGCCTATGGGGCCCAGGGCGACGTGCTGGAACGTGGTTTGGCTCATCTAGGTGTATGCCTATTGGCCCGAATCGACGGCACTAGTCCGGTAGACTATCTGCCTTCGGAGCGGCACCGAGACGCAGTGCGTCGTCTGGGGCGAACCATTTTGCTGGAAAAGCCGTCTGATTGGGAAACGGTCTTGGGCTGGGTAGAACGTACCACCGTGGAGTTAGAAGAATAATGGTGTTTAGTTGGTTCAAAGAGAAGCAACCTGTTGTGAAAACTCTGATTAATCGCCACATGGGTGGACTATGTCAGTCAGCGGAGACGGTAACGCACACCATTAAATCTGCTGAACGAATCGTCATTCAAATGACGCTTGATTCGTGGCTCGCTCGCGGAGGGCAGTTGATCGGCTACGCCCCGGATAATTTCCATAGCAACACCAACCTATCGCAACTACTGCTCGACGAGGTTCGCATAGCACCCGTTCAACGTCGTCAATTTGAGAAAGCGCCGGGCGAGTTTATCGACTGTGTGACGCGCGGTCTCTTGCTACTTCATCACGAGGGGCAACCATTCGTCGTTCTGCTCAGCCAACCCGATTCCCGTTATGACACGCCTGCGTTGGAGATCATGGCTGGGGACCGAGCCACTGCAACGGCGGTGTTAAACAAATTGCAGGAAGCTATCACAAAAGACACGATTTATAAGGGTCGGACGATTTATCTGGAAGAAGATCGTTTCGGAGGCGACATCATCATTCGCTTTCAACAGATGCCGCCCGCCTCGCGAGATGCTCTCGTTCTCCCTGAAGCCATCATGACGGTAGTGGAACGCAATGTGATCGGCATGATTAAGCACGCCGAAACTTTGCGTCAGTCCGGGCGTAGTACGCGGCACGGCGTGTTGTTACACGGGCCACCCGGTACGGGAAAGACTCTTTTACTTCGCTATCTGGCCGCGTCTCTGCCGAGTCACACGGTGATACTCATGACGGGACGCCAAGAAGGACTTGTCCGCGAGTCGTGCCAATTAGCCAAGATCCTTGCCCCGGCGCTAGTCATCCTCGAAGATGTGGACCTGATCGCGACAAGCCGAGAAACCAACCGTTGTCCGGTTCTTTTGCACGACCTCATGGATGAGATGGACGGGCTAGGCACCAAGGCGGAGGTTATTTTTCTGTTGACCACCAACCGGCCCGAAGAGTTGGAATCGGCCCTGTCCGCGCGACCGGGACGCATTGATCAGGCCATCGAATTTCCACTGCCTGATGATGATTGTCGGCTGCGTCTGTTCCGGCTGTACGGTAAGGGGCTAGATCTTTCGGCGGTGAATCTGGAACAATGGGTCGCACGCACGGAAAACGTCAGCCCGGCGTTCATCGAGGAATTGCTTCGCAAAAGCGCTTTGATGGCGGCCGAACGCGGCGAGAATGAAGTGCCGTTAAAGCTCAAAGATGGAGACATTCAATTGGCCCTGGAGGAGTTGGTCATCTTTGGAGGAGAATTGACGCAAAAATTGTTAGGGTTCAAGCCG
>RGDT01000389.1 GCA_009918525.1 Planctomycetia bacterium | reverse complement strand
CTGACAGCGACCGCCGGGCAGGATTCGTCGGGCTTGAGTATCTACTTGATCGGCGTGTTGAACACCGGCAACGCCGGCAGCATCAACCTGAGTGGGCCGAACAAGATTCTGTTGGAAGGCACCATCAGCCCGTTGCAGCAGTTCGGCTCGACGGTGTCCGTTGACACGGGCCGCGTCTATATCTCGACGCAAGCGGCACTGGACATCCGAGGGCAAGTGAACGCTCAGAGTCTGGTCGATGCGGACGCTGCACAGATAAACGTCTTTAGTACGGGCTTTGTTCATGTCATCCGGTCTGAGGGGCTGATCGACCTCGACGCGACGGCCAACATCCTCATCGCGACCGACGGACAGGTATTGTCGTCGGGGTCGATTCGCTTGTTCGGTCAAAATGTGCGGGTCGATGGGTCCGTTGATAATGGCGACGGCACCGCCGGGCCGCGAGTGCTGGTGAACGCGGTGGAGTCGATTGTGGTGACGGGAGGGATCACGTCGTGGGGTCGGTTGGACCTCAACGCCGGAGTAGGAGCCGATTGGAGCGAAGCGAAGCTCACGGGACCGATCGCGTCGCGCGAGTTGTCCGGCGGTCTGGTACGTGTCGAAGGTCGGGGCAAGGTCTACGGTGCGACGCTCAAGGTTGCTTCGGGCCAGGATATCGAATTGCAGGCTAATCCGGAATTGGCATCCGCTCAACGGGTGGTGCAGACGGCCCAGGTTCGGTTTGTCCCCCAAATCATTGATGTCGTGGTAGGCTATCGGCAGGTGGCCGGGGGAGTGGTGTATACGCCGGTCGTGACGTGGGAACTGACCAAGGTCGAAAAACAGACCGGCGTCGAACTCGTTGTCAACGGCAACTATTACTACACGATGGATGTGACGTTGAACCAGGACGGGTACTACAACGGCACGCGGAAGCGAGAATATTTCATCCAGGGCATCGACTATATGAACGCCCGGATTGATTGGCAGGGGAACGCCCCCGCAGCCGATGCCACGTTCAACCAACTCAGCGACGCACAACGCAATATTGTGCTGGCGACGTTGGGCTATAAACGGCTGTATGATTTTGCCTATGCCAACGCTCGACAAACCAAGACCCAGAATGGTTCGACCTCGGTTCTACCGTGGACGCCGAGTTGGAGCACGGCTGCGAAGCATATTGTGCAGATCAACCTGCCCGGATTGGAAAACCGCTACATCCGTTTGCCGATTAATGCCGAGTTGGATTTGGCTCGGATTGTCACGCAAGGTTCACCGACCACGGGGACGGAAAAGGTCGGCACTTACACGGATAAGGCCCTCACCCGCTACACCCAGGATAGATCGCGTTATCAAGGTTTCGATGATGCGGACCAGAGTGGCGAACGCTTCCGCGTGTCGTACCTCGGCAACGGAACCCGAACGTTCACGCTCACCGACGGCTTCGGCGGCACGGTCAATAGCGCGCCGGACTGGACTACCAGTGTCGATACGCAAACGGGGATCGACTTGAATAGGCGACAAGTGCTAGCGCCGCAAGGTTACTTGCCCAACTCCTTGACAGTTACCCCCCAAACGCCATTCAGCATATTCGGTATAACCATACCGTTTCCCGTTGGTATACGGAAAGATGTAGTAGTTCTCAATGCGGACATGTATCCCATGCTCAAAGATACGAGTCTGAATTCAAAGACAATATTGGAATATGTACCTGGTTATCGCACGTGGTATCAAGCTCTCGCTGATGCGCAACTCAGAGGTGGTTCGTTGGCCATTATTCAGAGCGATCGCGAACACTATTGGGCTATGCAAATTGCTAAAAATGATGCATGGTTGGGCATAGCACCGATACCTGCTCTTTATAGTATATTTGGAATAGACAACAATTGGAGATGGGTAACTGGAGAAAGAGTATCGTACAATCGTTTCAATAATTTCCCTCCCCCTGTCTTCTATCTTTCTTATGCTTTCGGCGGTTTGACTTATTTCTTACATCGATCAACGCAAAGTTGGATGCTTGCAACAGATGTTGGAACAAACTTTGCCTTTCTGTTAACAAGTGGCTTTCCTACCGTTCCAAGCGGTTACTTGCTTGAACGTTCGGCGGTCGAGGACTTCTATGACTATAACTATAACTGGACCTCGAAGACCAAGGATGTGCTGGACACGCGGTTGACGCTCAACTTCCAGTGGGTCAGCAACACGCACTACCTCTACACGGAACGCCCAGTCTATAGTCTCGTCGATACTCAAGTGCCGGTGACGCGGCAGGTAGCTTCGACGGTATGGGTTTCGCAGCCGATCACCGAACAGCGGACCATCCTCAAACCTGTTCGCGAACTCGTGAACGTCCCCGTCTCCGATTACGCGGTCTTCACCGCCGAGTCGCTCAAGGCCGACAGCACCATGGTCCTTGATGCGGCCCGCGATGTATCGCTGTCGGGGTTGGTGACGGCCAAGAACGCGGGTGGTACGCAAGGTTCGATCACTATTGATGCTGGTCGCGACTTCTTGATGACCGGAGCCAAGCCCGAAGGGGCATCGCAGGATACCCTGGACGCTATTGCCGGCATAAACTCGGTTTCGAACATCGCCATCACCTCCGGCGGTAACTTTACCCTGGCCGAGTCGATCAATATCCGCGCCGACGACGGCAATTCTGCCTCGTCTGTCGCCAATAAACTTGTCGTCAAAGCGGGCGATCGGGCGATCATTCGCGGTAGGCTTTCAACGACCAATACCAAGATCGGCGAAGTCACCGTTGAGGCCGGGGACGACATCGAACTCAAGGGCGAAATCGTCGCGGGTCACGTGGCCAACATCTTTGCCGGTACGGATGG
>RGDT01000388.1 GCA_009918525.1 Planctomycetia bacterium | reverse complement strand
GTCCCCATCCGCCGAACCATTTCATAAACTCTGCGAACAGTTGATCCGTGTCGTTGAGTCAAGTCTCCATGGCGCGGCCCAAGAACTATCGGAACTATCGCCGCATGAGATGCTGAGGTCGATACGGCACTGAGCTAAAACCGTCGTATAATGGTCGGATTATAAGTTGTCGCCATTTGCCGCAGTAGATAGTGTTGCGCTTCCTTTCAAGAGAGAAAATGGCACCAAGGTGCTGGCCCTCTGTCGTATTTTTCAATCTTCACCCATTCCTCACACCCGCGCTATGGCCCTTGTTATACGATAGATCCTGATGATTACTGCTGGCCGAACCGGTCGAGGCTAGGGGGGTGAGGAATGGCAATACGTTTCGCTAGGATGTGGCTCCTTCTTCTCGTTGGGTTGGTTTCTGTGGGATGCGGCGATGAAAAGGTTCGCCTGGAGGGGGCTGGCTCTTCGTTCGTCGATCCGATGATGCAAGAATGGGCCCAGGTTTACAAGAAGGAAAAAGGCATCGCGATCAACTACCAGTCCAAAGGCTCCGGCGCGGGTATCAAAATGATGACCGGCCAAGAGATAGATTTCGGCTGCTCGGATGCTCCCTTGAACGACGAACAACTAAACGAATGCAAGAATGTAGGCGGAGCAGTCGTTCACATTCCCTTGTGCATGGGTGCTATTGTCCCTGCTTATAATCTCCCTGACTTGCCCGACCTTATTTTTGACGGTCCAACGCTCATCGCAATCTATCTCGGCAAAATCACGAAATGGAATGACCCCGCCCTGGCCAAACTCAATCCCGGCCGCAACCTTCCCGATGAAAGAATCACGGTTGCATTTCGTTCCGATGCGTCTGGCTCAACGTACATTCTCACCGATTACTTCACCCAAATCGACAAAGCTGCTTGGACGCCTGGAAAGGGGACCGCTCCTAAGTTTCCCATTGGCACTGGCGCAAAGGGGAGCGACGGCATCGCCGGCCTCGTTCGCGGTACCCGCGGAACCATCGGCTATGTCGAGATGATCTACGCACTTAAAAATAACATTTCCTACGGCCGTGTCGTCAATTCCAAAGGCAAGGCCATCACAGCGGAAACGAAAAGCGTAACGGCTGCAGCGGCGACGGTCGAACTTCCCGACGATCTACGTTATTCGATCGTGAACGCGCCTGGAGTAGAGGCGTATCCCATCAGCGGAACGGTCTGGGCCATTACCTATGTCAAACAAGGCAAATGGGGGAGACAGCTCAAGGATTTCCTTTGGTGGGTAACCCACGAAGGACAGAAGGAAACCGAAAATCTGCATTATGCCGCTCTGCCGGAAAGCCTGGTGAAGAAAATTGAGGCGAAACTTGACTCAATTCGATAACCACGAAGCAGGTTGACGGCTTCGCCCGTTATAGCGTTTTGGCAAGACTATCAGTTGATTTGGAGGGTTCATGGCCAGTACTCCTTTCCGCGTTTCTGACCTCCCGTCGCGGGCTGCCAGTCTGGCACTGTACGACCGGCTTTTCAAAATTCTGTGCCAGGTGGCAGCGAGTTGTATTGTAGTCGTGAGCGCGTTATTGGTAGTAGTGTTGGTGGAACGGTCGCTTCTGGGAATTTCGCGGTTTGGCTTTAGCTTCCTTTTCCAGACCGATTGGAGTCCGAACACGAATCCACCCGTTTTCGGATCGGCAGCATTCGTCTACGGCACGCTGGTTACCTCGGCGATTGCCATGCTGATCGCTGTGCCGCTCGGGGTAGGGACGGCTGCTTACCTATCGGAAATCGCTAGTCCGGGGCTACGGGGAGTAGCGTCTTTCTTTATCGAGATGCTCGCCGCCATCCCCAGCGTGATTTACGGATTCTGGGGCGTTTTTGTGCTGTCGCCGTTGATCGGTCAGTTATTCAGTTTGGTTGGCAGCGATAATATCAATGGTCGTGGGCTGTTGTCGGCGGGCTTGGTGTTGTCGGTGATGATCGTGCCTTATATCGCAGCCATAGCTTACGATGTATGTCAGGCGGTCCCGCGATCGCAGCGTGAAGGAGCGTTGGCACTAGGCGCGACTCGCTGGCAAACGATATGGAACGTCGTTCTACCCTACGCCCGTCCGGGTATCTTGGCAGGTGCTTTCCTGGCCCTCGGCCGTGCCCTGGGTGAAACGATGGCCGTTACCATGCTGATCGGCAATCGAGCGGAGATCAGCTTTTCGCTGTTCGCACAAGGCGATTCGATTGCCAGCAAAATTGCGAATCAATACATGGAGGCCGATTCTCGCCTGTTTACGTCAGTACTGGTCGAGTTGGGTTTGCTGTTGTTGGTGGTAACAGTGCTGCTTAATTCGGTCGCACGCTGGCTGTTGTCGCGAGTAGGCCGGAATCAGCCGTTATTTTCGTGGCTTCGATTGAGGAACCCGGTCGTGGCCCGCGCTGCGATTGGTCCAGTGGTTACTCCCAACCCGTGGATATCCGCAGGGATGGTTGATCGAATCATGACCGTTGTCCTCGGCTCGTTCGTTATGTTCACGATGTCGTTGCTGGTGTTCATCTTGGGGTATCTGTTGGTTAACGGCGTCTGGGCGCTGAACTGGTCATTTTTCACTGAATTGCCGGTAGGATTAACGGCCAAATCGGGTGGCGGCTTGGCCAACGCAATCGTCGGTAGTCTCCAGGTCGTCGGATTCGCAACTCTGTTCGCCGTGCCGATCGGCTTGCTGGCGGCGGTGTATCTGTCGGAATATCGTTCCGGATGGTTGGCAGTTACGGTACGTTTCGCGGCCGAGCAATTGGGTGGAGTGCCGTCGATTGTGATAGGTATTTTCGCGGTAGGGGTGTTCGCAAATCTAAGTGATTGGCTGTTCCAGTT
>RGDT01000387.1 GCA_009918525.1 Planctomycetia bacterium | reverse complement strand
AAACCCATTGCCAGCAGGGCCCACAACACGACCAGGAACAGGAAGTTGACCGCCTGAGCGACGAACCAGCCCAAGCCCCGTTCCAGCCAGTTGGTCGGTGGTTCAGCCACCGGAGCGGGAGCAGGAACGGGTTGCTCCGGGGTGGTTTCGGGAGGGGAAGTCAGGTCGTCAGGCATTTTTTGTCTCCTCAGTTACTCCGTTTCCAGCACCGCCAGGAATGCCTCCTGCGGCAACTCTACCTGGCCGACCATCTTCATTCGCTTCTTTCCGGCGGCCTGCTTGGCCCATAGCTTCCGCTTACGGGTAATGTCGCCGCCGTAACATTTCGCTGTCACGTTCTTCTTCATTGCCGCGATATTTTCGCGTGCCACCACCCGCGAGCCGATCGCCGCTTGCAATGCGATCTCGAACAGGTGCCGGTCGATCTCTTCACGCAGCTTCTTCAACATCGCCCGTCCGCGTCGCTCGGCTGTTGAACGGTGGATGATCGTCGAAAGCGCATCGACACGCTTGTGATGCACCAGCACATCCAACCGCACCAGATCCGCCGCACGATAGCCCAAAACCTCGTAGTCCATCGTGCCGTAACCGTGTGTTACGCTCTTGAGCTTGTCGTATAAGTCGTAGATAATTTCCGCCAGCGGCAGCTCGAACACCAGAATAGCCCGAGTCTGGCTGAGATATTCCGTTCGCACGAACACCCCGCGACGGTCGTGACACATCGTCATGAGGTCGCCGATATTCTCCGAAGGCACAAGGAAATTCACACGAACAATCGGCTCGCGGAACTCCTCGATCTGTCCCGCGTCGGGCACTTTCTGCGGGTTGTCGATGGCGATGGTTTCGCCCTTGCGATTGAGAATCTCATAGGTCACGTTCGGCGCGGTTTGTACCAGGTCTAGATCGCTATCGCGTTCCAATCGCTGCTGGATCACTTCGCGGTGGAGCATCCCCAAAAAGCCGCATCGGAAACCGAACCCCAGCCCTTCACTGACCTCCGGCTGATAGACGAACGAGCTGTCGTTGAGCTTGAGCTTGCCCAGCGCCTCACGCAGGGCCTCGAAGTCGTTGTTGTTTGTCGGATATAGTCCCGAGAACACCATCGGCTTGGGTACCTTGTACCCGGCCAGCGGTTCGGCCGCGGGATGGTGAGCGTCGGTGACGGTGTCACCAATGTTCGCGTCGGCGATATTTTTGATCTGGGCCGTAAAGTAACCGACCTGGCCGGTACCCAGTTCGTCGCACACGGTCGGAGCGGGGCGGAATTGACCGACTTCCAACACCTCGTGTTCGGTGCCGCCACGCATCAGGCGGATGCGTTGTCCCTTACGAATCGAGCCTTCCATCAACCGAACGTACACGACGACGCCCTTATAGGTGTCGAAATGGCTGTTGTAGATCAGCGCCTTGAGCGGACTATTCGGATCGCCCGGTGGCGGTGGAATTCGGTCGATAACTGCCTGAATCAGTTCATCAACGCCCGCACCGGTCTTGCCGCTGGCCTTGAGGATCTCATGCGGCTCGATACCCAAAACCGATTTCATCTCCCCGGCCACTTCATCGGGTCGAGAGATGGTCATGTCCACTTTGTTTAGGACGGGAACGATGGTTAGGTCGTTTTCAATGGCAAGATAGGCGTTGGCCACCGTCTGAGCCTGGACGCCCTGAGTAGAATCGACCAGCAACACTGCCCCTTCGCAGGCAGCCAGGGAACGCGAGACTTCATAAGAGAAATCGACGTGGCCTGGCGTATCGACCAGGTTCAGTTCGTATTTTTGCCCCTTGTAGGTGTAGTAGATGGTTACCGGGTGCATGCGGATGGTAATGCCGCGTTCGCGTTCCAGGTCCATGGAGTCGAGTGTCTGAGCGCGAAAGTCCCGCTCAGAGATGGCTCCGGTTTTCAGGAGGAACTGGTCGGCGAGGGTGCTCTTACCGTGATCGATGTGGGCGACGATCGAGAAGTTGCGAATCAGCTTCGGATCGGTCATGGCGAACGCGGTTCTCCTCGTCATTAGGGCCCTTGCATCCTAGCACAACGGAACCCAACTGGGTAGGCCGTCCTGTTTCTTTGTCATTGCTCGTAAACTTATGACTCTGGTCGCATCGTGCGCAGACGCCCGCCCTCACACACGGTATAATCCTCAAATATCCCACGGACATGGGTATCAGGCCGTGACGACTACCTACAGCCCCGATAGGATTCAGCGACTCTCTGACGCTGGTCTGGCTCCCGATCGCTTACCCGCTCACATTGCCGTGATCATGGACGGCAACGGACGCTGGGCCCGTCAACGCGGTCTGCCGCGCGTCGCCGGTCATGCTCAAGGCGTTCACAGCGTTCGGCAAACGGTCGAGGAGTGCTGTCGACTGGGTATTCATCAACTCACGCTCTATTGCCTATCAAGCGAAAATTGGAAACGTCCCCAGGCCGAACTCGATTTCCTGATGGCGTTGCTCGAGCAATACTTGATTGAGGAACGTGCCGAAATTCTGGAGCAAAATATCCGTTTTAGCACCATCGGACGACGCGCCGATCTGCCTCCCGCGGTATTGCGCCAGATCGACGAAAACATCCGCCTCAGCCGCAATAACACCGGGATGGGCCTGTGTTTGGCGATCAACTACGGCGGACGCACCGAACTAATTGACGCCGTGCGCACCATCGGCGAGCAGATCGAAGCCGGATCACTGCGCCCTGACGCAGTCGATGAATCGGTGATCGCGCATGCGTTGTACACGGCTGGCATGCCTGACCCTGATCTACTCATCCGCACGGCGGGCGAAATGCGGGTCAGTAACTTTCTGTTGTGGCAGATTAGTTACGCGGAGCTGTGGGTCACCGAAAAATGT
>RGDT01000386.1 GCA_009918525.1 Planctomycetia bacterium | reverse complement strand
CATTGCCTTGAACAATCTTGCTGTGTCCTATAAGACGCTATCGCAAGCCAGTAAGGCACTACCGTATCAACTGCGGTCACTGGCGATCCAAGAAAAAGCACTGGGGCCGTTGCATTCCACTACTGCTGTGGCCCTGAGCAATCTAGCCCGAATCTATTTCGGGTATGCCCTGTCGTAATCGGAAAGGTCGTCGTCCTCGTCGGGTGGTTCATCGTCATCCCGAAAAAGACCTCAGCCGTGGAGTCGAGGCGGCCGCGAATTGTGAACCTGCCACCGGAACTAAGAACGAGCGGGGACGAGTTCTCGCTGACAACAGCGGCAGACGACACGAAGATCAGCAAAGGGTTCGGTTTCGCGCAGGTGAGCAGCAAGGATTTCGCCCGCACACTCCCCACTCCGTCGGGGGCAACCTGCCACTGCCCGTAGTTCACTTGGTTCGGGAATCGGCTCCGCCAGACTCGGACCGGTTCGGGCCGGCGAACCGGTTTCAACTCGGCGTGGCGATCCACTGACACGACCGTCTGGTGATCGGCCGTTACCTCCGTCACGCTCCCGTCCACTAAACGAGTCACCCGCACTCGCCCTTGATTGACACTTACCCGCGATGCAGACGAATCGGCATCGACGTTCAGTTGTGTGCCAAGCACTTCGAGTTTGGCCGTCGGTGTGTGGATCACCATTGGCTTTCCGACCTCCTGTCTCGCCACGGAAGCGGAGAACCGGCCTTGGCCGAGCCGGACCACTTTCTGAGGTCCGTCCACCACGGTGAGTTGAGAGCGGCCGGCCAGGGTGATCTTCGAACCATCGGTGTATTCCAGCACAGTCCACGAATCGACGGAGAGCGATTCGAGCCGGCCCCCGCTGATGGGGCGTCCGACTAATCCATCAGCCTCGACATGCCCGCCGTCGCCCGTCCACTGTACCGCTCCGTTCACCTCCGTGATCCGTGCCACAGGAGTGCTAAAAGGCGGCGTACTCGGTCGTACGATCACCACGATCACGCTTAGGGCGATTGCCGCCACCGACAGCCCAACCAGTGACCAGCGCCACGAACTTCGGGTTGGTTTCGCAGAACCGTCGAGCTTGGTTTTCAACTTTTCCACAAAAGGGTCTTCGCCGGTCCGGGCGAGTGTCGCGGCAATGAACCGCGAGCTATCGCGCAGTTCGTCCTCCGCTTGGGCGATCCAATCCGCCACTTCGAGGTGTTCCTGCACCAGTCCCAACAACTCCGGGTTTTCGCGCAACAAATGGGTAAGTTCGGCGAATTCCTCATGACTTAATGTGTCGTCGAGGAGGAGGTTCATCAGGTGCGTGAATCGGGAGTTATTCATTTTCCACTTCCGCGATTTGCAGTTCAACGCACTTTTTCAGTTGCAATCGGATTCGGAGGAGAAGTTGCCGCACGTTGTCGCTGCTCAGATGGAACCGCTCGGCGAGGGACGGTGCCGATTCCCCATCCCGGTATCGCGCTTGAACGAGTTCGCGGTTGCGCGACGGCAACTTCCCGAGGCAGTCTCGAATCATTTCCAAGGCGATCGGTTCAAGCCGCTGCTTCGCTTCCGCAACCCGTTCGACCAACAGTTCGGTCAATTCGGACCGGAGAATCCGTTGCCGGCGGGCGTCCTTTCGAAGTTCGCTTCGCACGATGTTCGCCGCGATTCCGCGGAGCCACTTGCCGAAGTCGCGGGCAGGATCGAACGTCTTCCATTCCCGATAGGCGGTCAAGAACGCTTCCTGTGCGATGTCGTCCACCCAGTCGGGATCGACTCCCAGAGACCGGACGAACGCCCGCACCTGAACGTGGTGTTCGACCACAAGCAGTTCAAACTCGGACCTGACCCGATCACTGTGCAATCCCATCTTGCGTACTCCGCCGACCTACACCATGTTGTCACCACCCGAGCGCGTCGTGACATTCATCGAGGTTTCCCTTGTCAAGAACAGCGGCTCAGAACGGACCGACCGAACACTTGGGGGGGCAAACACGGCAAAAAGTGCAATACTGCACAACCACAATCAGGTGACGAAAAGCTCCTCGGTGGGTGATCGAGGACGAGACTCAGAGAGGACCGAATTCGACGTAAGTTTTTTGTGCTAAGTACGAGATAAGGAATAAAAAACGCCGCAAGGTGTTGACCTTGCGGCGTTTGCGTCAGAGCCGCCTCAGGGATTTGAACCCTGGACCCCAGCTTTACGAAAGCTGTGCTCTACCGCTGAGCTAAGGCGGCGGTATACCACTTCTGTTCGACCCCGACTTTGACCGACCAACCCGCACCCCTCACATGACCAAAACTGTACTCTACCGATGGGTGAAGCTGGACTACCACACGGTTCTAAAACGCGTGTTTGTCCCATGATTCTAGGCTCTCTGGTTCTTCGATTCAAGGCCGACTCGTTCGCCTTGCGGGCCGTTCTCTTTCGGTTGATGTCAAGAAGTAAACAAATGATGCAAATGAATTTACGACGAGCGGCATTGTTTAAGCATCGTTAGACGTGCTCACGAGATTTTTGTAACTCTGCCACAGCCCTGGACGCGAGCGACGGCGAGTTCTGCTCTGCCCGTCGCTTGCATCTGGTGCTCTGTTCCTGTCCCTCACGGTGCTTTCATCCCCCGTCGCCTATGATGCTGTTATGCTCCTACCCTCTCGTTCTCTCTTCGGAGGCAGTTCACCTGCATGCTGGTGCATTGCCGTCCGGCCAACGGCTCTGCCATTTTTGAGATGTTTCTTGCCGAGTTGTGTGGTTGCGACGACAATGTGGGTGCAAGTGAAGTGTCCGGGGCTGGATCGGAGGCCCATGGGTCATGTCAAGTTGCAGAAGGGGATCCGGGGCTCGATGTGCCTATTGTCC
>RGDT01000385.1 GCA_009918525.1 Planctomycetia bacterium | reverse complement strand
CAACGAAATGAGTGATGCCGTTTTCATGGCCGGGCCGATCCTGGCGGCGACGGGCAAGCTGACCGGCGAACGCAAATATTTTGACGCGGCGGCGGTTCATTTTGCCTCGATGCGTAAACTTTGTTTGCGTCGCGACGGTCTTTATCGCCATTCGCCCTTGTGCGAAGTCGCCTGGGGACGCGGTAATGGTTTTCCCGCGTTGGGGTTGGCCTTGGCCCTCAGCGATTGGCCCGACGATCACCCCGCGAAAAAAGAACTCCTTGCCGAATTTCAAAAACATATGGCCGCCCTTCGACCGCATCAAAACGCTCGCCTGGGTTGTTGGCATCAGGTCATCGACCATCCCGAAAGTTATGACGAATATTCTTGTACTTGTATGATCGGCTTTGCCATGCTGCGAGGCATTCAACGCGGTTGGCTCAACAACGACTATCGCGCTCATGTCGATCGGGCCTGGCTCGCCGTTAAACAACGCACGGGCAGCGACGGCAAATTGATCAACGTCTGTGCGGGCACCGGCAAACAAAAGACATTGCGCGACTACTTGAACCGTCCGGCGATTGCCGGCCGCGACGACCGCGGCGGCGCGATGGGGTTGATGTTTGCCACGGAGTTGATGAGGACGAAATAGCGCGACGGACGCCGTCTCGCACGTTCGCAACCGAGCCGGAAGCGTGAGCGACAGCACACCCCACTCCGTAGACGCTTCAGAGCGGGAAGCGTGAGCGACGGCGTCCCCACTCCGTAGACACTGCAGAGCGGGAAGCGTGAGCGATGGCGTCCCCACTCCGCAAACGGACGCCTACACTTCCGGCTCTGATTCATGTCCTTGACACCCCAGAGGAAAAACGTCAAAACAATTTGCTCGAAAAACTAAACGCCTTGCCTTACGTCAATGGCGAGTTGTTCGCTGAAAGATTGTCTTTTGCCGATTTCAACAAAGCCATGCGCGATCAACCTCTTTCCTGCGGTCGTTTTGATTGGTCGCGTATCACGAGGGCGATTTTTGGCTCGCTTTTTCAAAGCGTGATGGAACCCAAAGAACGTCGAAAAGTAGGAGCGCACTACACCAGCGAACGCGATATTCTTAAATTTGTGAAATCACTTTTTCTCGATGATCTTCAAGCGGAATTTGAGCGCCTTGTTCAACTACGAGGCACGCAACGCGAATCCAAATAAAAACCATTCCATATGGACTTGTACCGACTCACGTTTTTTGATCCGGCTTGCGGATGCGGCAACACTTATTTAACGCACATGCCGAGTTGGAGTAAGCTGTTGAGGGTTGTTATCGAAAAGAACCGTTCACGAGTGACCAACAACTTGTCGAATTTTTGTTTTCGCTATACGAGAAGAAAACCGCACCGCTTATTAACACCGTCGCACCGCGGGGACGTGAGAAACGTCGAGACACCGATGAAAAGTCATCCGATTGATGCCGTGTTATTCCGCCAGATGCGCCACGCAAATAGCGCGCCGAACGTCACGGCGTCCGACAGGTGATATTGATTCGGCTCGTGAAAGGGCGAATTGATGATCGGGTTTTCGATGATTGGGGGCGCGCTCCAGGGATAGATATTAGTACAACCGTACGGACGTTCTACGGCCTACCATACCATCGTCAAGCCTCGTTCGCGTTCTCGTCGAATCACGTTCAAATCCGTCAAAACATCGTCAAAAACCAGTAAAAAATATCGTTTTCGCGCGCTTTTGCATCGCGCGACGCATCAGCGACAATAACGTCATTTGGATGATTATGAGCGACGTCGCTCATTGTCATCCATCCTGCGCTTTCAACAACGCCTCTGCCACGGTACATTCGCCGCATCGCCCCAACCTCTGCTGAGGCATCCCATGAACGGCTTCACGTATCGGCGAAGGATCAGCTACCTCGTTCCAGGCGTAGCCCTTCCTCGACTTCCCGGACCAGCTCCGGATCGGCCTTGCGCCGCACCGTCAGAAACGTCTTCAGCTCCGGCGTCTCGGGACACGACAGAGCATAGCGAAGAATCGCCCGTTGCATCAGCGGCGCATCAAACCCCTTTTGACCATACAGAGCCACAATGGCCCCGGTGTGCTCCCAGATCTTCCACGCCCGTAGGTCTTCAATCGCCAGGTCGGCTAACTCGCCCTGGGCCAGCACCGCCTGCATCACTTTCACGATCTCTGCCCGCGCTTCCTTGGGCTGGGCATTGTGCTCGAAGCGTAGCGTCCCCATCGCCTTTAGCCGTAACGTCAACGGTCGGCGACCGTCGGCGACGATGTCGCGAATCATGGCCCACCCTTTGGCCGGTTCCAGACGCAAATAGCCGGCAATCAAACCGTCGGCGGCGTTCTGATAGCGGTCATCCTTGCGTTGTAGCAGTTCCAGAAGGAAAGCGGCATCGTCGGGCTTGCCGCACGCGCCCAGGAGCATGGCATAGATACCCAGACGGGCCGGGGGCGTTTTGTCGTCCTTCAGCCAGGTTCGCAGTTTGTCAGCCGACAGTTTGGGCGCGACTGCAGCCACAGCCGCATCACTGGCCTTGGCGAACTCCAGAAAGGCATCGCGGGCCACCTCGGGGTCGATGTCTTCGAGGTAATCGAAGAAAAACAACAGGCTACCCGTCGTGTCCTTGGGGTCGAGCTTCAAGGCTTTCTGGAAATAATCGACCGTGCGCGGCCCGCGAACCGGCACACCGCGATAGGGGTCGATGCCGCCCTTTTCCTCGTCGCAGAACAACAGATATTGCGGCGGCTTTTCGCGATCCGGCACCGGCAGATAACGCGGCAGTACCAAGGTTTTTCGACCTTTAACGGCATCATGAGAACGAAGAATCGTTTTGACCTCAAAATCGGTCTCGCCCTTCAG
>RGDT01000384.1 GCA_009918525.1 Planctomycetia bacterium | reverse complement strand
ATCGCAGCTTTCAGATAGGCCCAGACATCCAGATCATGGCGCAGCGCCGTGCTGATCAATGTGAGCAGCGTCGCGGCACGATCACCAGCGTCAGGGCTTCCCAGGAACAGCCAGTTCTTTCTGCCTGTGGCAACCTGCTTCATCAACTGCTCGACGTCGTTGTTGTCGATCGGAATCCGTCCGTCCGTGGTATACAGATTCAGCTGCACCCAGTGATTGTTGAGGTACTTGACCGCCTGCGCAAAGTCACTCTTCGGCAATACGCTGGGAAGCTGGACCGCATCACTGTCGAGATACTCGCGCATCCTCTTCAGGACCACCGTCGACATGGTCTGTCGCATCGCCAGTCGTTGCTCAGAAGACAAGTCCTTCGCACGATCCTCGATGTCATACAGTTGCCGAAACATCGCCAGCAACACACTTGCCTGCTGCGGGTGACTTGCACGGCACTCATGCACTTTTCGACGCGCATGCGCCATGCACGCGCAGCGAACAATGCGCGAATCACTTCGCAGATGAATCTGTTGAAAACCGCTCCAGCAATCCGCCATCAGAAAACCACGGAACTCGGACAAAACATCATCCGGCCCGTACCGATCACGACTGACAGTGAAGTCGAAGACATTGACCGGTACTGTCACACCGCGATACGCCCACATTCGAGCATTCAGACTGTGTCGATCTTTGTTGATCGCTTCCGTCAGCACTTCGAAACGACGTTGATCTCGAGCAGAGACATCTTCCGTCAGGGTTGGCATCACTGTCGGAGTCACCAGAGTGACGGTCGTCTCGTCACAGCCCAGAACCTGATCCTGCATCAACAACTGACGGAAATATGTTGCCAGAGGACGCAGCACATTTTCTGCTGCAACCATGATGTTCAGCAGCGTTGAACGTGTGGGACACCAACCGCTGCCCGCAAACCAGTCCTGTTGGCGGTAAAACGGAAGATGATAGCCATACTTGGCGGTGATAATTTCTGTTGCGATGCTGCTGTCATACCGATTGCCTTCAACCAAACCGGCTGCTCGCTCAGGCTGCGTGATACCACACTGTGGCTGGTTTACGCAGGCAAGCTTCGGGTACTTGGTCACTCGGACACGCAGCTTCGGTCGTTCGAATTCCAGTGTCTCGGTGGTGTCATAACCAATGATGACGCGTTCCCCATGCTCAACGCAGTGTCGATCGGTTTCAGGGACAGGAACGATCACTTCGTAGCGTTCGAGATGGGCCGGAAGTTGTTCGTTACGCTGTTGCTTCTGTTTCACGGTCGTGCGGCGGACTGTGTATTCCGTCACGAACTTTTCCGCGTCAAGCACCGCACTTGAAACTGCATCGTTCGCTTGTTCATCATCAGCGAAGCCGAATTGCAATTGATTGGGATCGTCCGTATTGCGTTCGGACTTTTGCCCGTAAAGACGCTGCATCAGCTTGGTGATCTGCAGCTTGAGTTCAGAGACTTCTTTTGCCAGATCCTCTTTCGATTTCTGGATATCCAGAAGCGTGCGAGCCTGTTCCAGAATGAGCGTCTGGCAGGCATCGAGATCCGTCGGAATGTGTGTTGCTTTCTGCATACTTGTAATACGTCCGAACGACAGAAATCGTTCGCAGCATTTTGAAAAAAAATCAGTCAGCGGAAGAAATTCCGCCGACTGAAAAGTGAGTCGAAAGAAGTCACTTGCTGGAAGCAGTCAGCTCACGATGGTCAGTCGCTTCCGACGCTGTTTTGCAGCGGCAAGTGCCACACCGCCGAGGAGCATCGAGAGCTGCGTTGCATCCAGGGTCACATGCGACGATGCGTTGCTGCCTGATGATGCGTCACAAACACGGGGCACTTCGAAAGTGCCCTGTTCCAATCGCTTGCAGGCAATCACCATACCATCTCGATCCCACCACATGGCCTTGATGCGATCGCGGCGTTTATTGATGAACAGAAACAAGTGACTGTCGAGCACGCTGCTTCCGAACACTGCGGTGATCACACCGGTCAGCCCATCAAAGCTCTTGCGAAAATCCACCGGCGTGGTGCAGAAGTCAATCGGCAGATGAGTCGGACAGGTCAGCATGACACGCCCTCCATCAGTGCATCGCCTTGATTCGCCACAGCACAAGGCAGAGCCGGCAGTCGGCCGACCGCGCTGATCACTCCGTCCAACGCGTTCGGTTCAGTCCATGGTACCAGGATGCAGACACCATTCGGCAGTCGGACCTCGATGTGAGCTGGCGTCGCCGGGACGGTGTCACCGTGCCTCGTTCGACGTGGGTTATTGACTGGGAGCGTCGTCACGCCCGCAGTTGCCACGGACCTTCTTGCCACACGAACTGGCAGGAAGGACTTGCGGCTCAGGGGACCAATCAATCCCGACGCGCCTTCTGCGGTGGCCGCACTTCCCTTCGATCGCCGTCCACGCTGTCCACCGCCCAGCTTCTTTCGCCACACGTAAAACGCAATCACCCACGGTCAACTGGGAATCTGCGTATCGCCGCAACCGCTCCTCCCACTCACGCCCCTTGACACCATCAATGGCTCTCCCCATGACACGCCCTCCACAGAATTCGGTTGAAGACAAACACAAACCGAATCAGTGTGAGGACCATGGCTACAATGGTTGTGGTGTACGGTCACCCACCGATCCGCATCAAAGTCATGAATGAAATTGACGGCGTAACCTTCGAAGACTGCCGGCCGAGGGCGATCTTCGCTGAATTCGACGGAATTCAGGTGCCCGTGATTGGACTCGCAGATCTTAAACGAAACAAACTGGCCAGCGGCCGACCCAAAGACATCGACGACCTGCAGCAACTTCCCTGAAGTTCAGTCGCAGCGATTTAGTCCCACGGTGTTTTCAGCATGCCGTGTCGATT
>RGDT01000383.1 GCA_009918525.1 Planctomycetia bacterium | reverse complement strand
ATGAGCGTGATACCTAACCAACGGACGGTCCCCGTCCCCGTGAGACTGGATCGCCTGGCATCACTTGGAACCCGTGGTGTGGAGGTCACGTTGGTCCATGCCACACGAGGTAACTTGCGGTTGACCTCTATAACGGATCGCGATGGCACATTGACGCGCGATCTCGCTCCGGGTGATTGGCTTGTGTACACCCGAGAACATGATGGACGTTTCACCTACCGAGGTAAAGTGGCCGCCCGCGAAGGTGTTCCCACTCGCGTCTTTTTGGATTAATTGGTTTTGTTCGCAAGAGTCGACGCTTGAGACAAGTTCCATGTCGTCGGTCCTACAGCATAATTATAACAAGAAATGTACTTTTGTCAACTTTAGTTTGACCGGCAATCTTGCTTCCTCTTGTCCCATTTCTCCTCGCCAAGGTAGGATATGGTTCGTCCCATACCACCTTGGCAGGATGCCCATGCAACTGTTCGTAAGTGCCGGTGAACCGTCCGGCGATCTTCACGGTGCCAATCTCATTCGTCATCTTCGGAGTCGCTGTCCGGAAATGCGTTTCACCGGCCTGGGTGGACCAAAGATGAAAGAAGCTGGCTGTGAATTGGTTTATCCTCTGACCGACTTAGCTGTAGTTGGTATCTTTCCTGTGTTAGCCAGTTTGCACAAGTTTCATCATGTGCTGGGCCTCGCTCGGCAGTCGTTCCGCGAGGATCGGCCCGATGCCCTGGTCATGATCGACTTCCCCGGGTTTCATTGGTGGCTGGCCGGTTGCGCTCGAAAGCACGGGATCCCCGTAAGCTATTTTGTACCGCCGCAGATATGGAGCTGGGCGACGTGGCGGGCAGGCAAGATGCGGCGATTGTGCGATCAGGTGCTATCGTCACTGCCGTTCGAGGATGTTTGGTTCCGAGAAAGGGGTATACCGTCTCGGTATATTGGGCATCCGTACTTCGATGAAATTGTCGCGCAACGACTCGACGCCGATTTCCTGTCGAAGCAGCGCGCGCAGTCTGGCCCTATCGTGGGCTTGCTACCTGGCTCGCGTAATGGTGAAGTGAGGCATAATATCGAATCGCTCATCCGCGGGGCCGAACTCGTACATGCACAGCGACCAGATGTTCGATTCCTCGTCGCGGCATTCAAACCGTCCCAGGCCGACACGATACGTGACCGGCTGATGGGGTCGAAATTACCCATCGAAGTACATCAGGGGCGTACACCAGAAATCATCGAGCTGTCGCACAGCCTGATGGCGGTGTCAGGGTCGGTGAGTTTGGAAATACTAGCACGGTCGAAACCAGCCGTAATGGTGTACCGACACCACTGGTTTACAATCGCTCTCGGACGAATGCTCAAACGAGCAAAATATATCACGCTGGTCAATCTGTTAGCCGACCGCGTCATGTTCCCCGAGTATTTCGGCTCACAATGCTTGGGGCCGAGGATGGCCGAGCACGTGTTACACTGGCTGAACGACGAGAAAGCATATCGAAAATTGTGCGGAGAGTTGGCGACATTACGGGGAGAAGTGATGAAACCAGGAGCGTGCGACCGGGCATCGGATGCCGTGCTGGAATTGATTCGCGCGGCCTGAAATTCACCCGACCGACAACAATCACGCCAGAGTAAACGGTTTCTTGGTGTGTGTTATTGTTTTTGTTTTTGGTCGCGGATTGCAGAATGCGCTTTCCAAGAGAAAAAAATCAAGAAAAAGCAAATAAGACTTGTTACTGATATATAAAGACAGACAGGAATAATCCATTCAATGATGAATAAAGGCAGTCTGCCTGATAGTAATCGAATGTAGTCAAATAATTCAAGAATATAAAACAGTAAATGAACCAATATGAGATTCAAAAATAGCTTGGTTCGCATAGTGTAATCGGGTTTCAAGGAATTCACGGCAAGCAAGTTCATTATTATCGAAATTAATGGGCGAATCATAAATAGTAAAAATAGCAAAGTGCTGAAACGATCAAGTCTGTAAAGATATATTTTGTGACCGCTACAACAAAAAAAGAAAGAATGACAAAGTACGATTCGAGCCATCCATTGAAGTCGTGCTAACGCCACATCTGCTTTAGTATTCTTGAGTTTGAATGGTGAGTCATTGGCTTGTTGGGTCGTGGGGGTGGGCGGTTCACTATTCGACGCTTCGCTTTTGGGTTTCCAGGGTGTTTCTGGGTCGGGTACTGTCACGGGCCGTTGATACGGTAAGGCGGTGCCACCTTCGGGTTCGGCCAGGAACACAGTTTGACAAGCCGGGCACTTCACTTCCTTCCCAGCGTTGTCGTCAAAACCTCGTAGCAACCGGCTGCAGGATGGACAACGGACGGTGAGCATGGCCGCGTTACCCTTCTAGACGGCTGAGAGCTTCCAGAGCAGGCCCGGCGTAGGGGTTGCCGTCGTAGGCGGCGGCTTGTCCGTAGCATTTACGGGCACGCGCAAGGTCGCCGAGCGCTTCATACGCTTGGGCTAACTTGAACCACGTTTTCGCGCCACTCTTCGCGGAACGGCGAAAATCGTTGAGGCAGGCGACTGCCTTGGCTGGCTCGCCCGTCTCAAGATAAAGATCGCCGAGTAGTTGGCTGACGGTGTACCAGGAATCCTGATCATCATTCGACGCAAAGCGTTCGGGTATCGCTGGACCTCGCGCATCTTCGAGTAGGCTAATCGCTTCGTCGCGTTCTCCTAATCGAAGGCGCACCCTCGCGTGCATGAGTTTCGCCGTCAGGCTCTGCGGCCGGGCGATCAGAGCGAGACCACTCAGATGGCGTGCCACGTCAAGCCAGTCGAGATCGTTATATTTGTCGAGAATCGTACGAGTCTCGCGTAGGCAATAATCAAAATCGAACCCAGGCCCGAACGATTCAACACGAGCCTGAAAGTCGGCGGGGTCAATCGAGTAGTAGTAC
>RGDT01000382.1 GCA_009918525.1 Planctomycetia bacterium | reverse complement strand
TGAGCTGTCCGCCTTCACCGGGCTTCGCTCCCTGGGCCATCTTGATCTGAATCTCGTCCGCGTTCATCAGATACTCGGCATCGACTCCAAAACGGCCCGATGCTACCTGACGGATTCGCGACCGTAGACGGCTCTTTCGTGGGTCGCCGTCAATGGTCAGTTGCTCGGGATTGGCGAGCCGATCGGCGCGTACTTGTTCCCAGAACGGACCCCAGGCACGTTCGGGAATATCGTTGCGATGTCGTGATTCGCCACCTTCGCCGGAGTTTGTTTTGCCGCCCAGATCGTTAATTCCAGCCGCGATGTCCTGGTGCGATTCCTTGGTCAAGGCTCCGTGGCTCATCGCCGCGCCGCGGAAGTGGTTCGCGGCGATTTCCTTGGCCGATTGCACATCTGAAAGCGAGATAGGCGTAGACTCTGCCACGGCAAACAGATCGCGCAACACGGTCGGAGTGCGATTGTTCACAAGCTTGGTGAACTCCTCATACTCACGGCTGATGGCTCCACTGTAGGCATCTTCGCCGCCCTCATCACTGGGGCGCACCGGCTCGGGGTCGGTTTGCATGGGAAGGATTGCGGCCCCAGCGGTTGCCGCTTTGCGAAGGGCCATGCGTACCTTGGCGTTGAAGGCATGGTAGTCGCGATTTCGCCCTAGAACGGGCTGTTTCATCGCCTCGGCTTTTTTGAGTCGCCAGACGGAATCCTCGACGAGGTCTTTGAGACCGATGCCACCGATACGGGAGGGGAAATCGCCCAAAAATTCCATCAGTTCGGGGCCGAACCCCACCGCCTCGAATAGTTTTGCACCGCGATAGCCTTCGATGGTGGTGATGCCCATTTTGCTGAGGATTTTCTTGAACGAATCCTCGATAGCCGCGACGATGTTTTCCAGGCATTCGCGGGGAGTGAGCGACCATTCTTGCTTGGTGTCGGCTTCGGTGAACGTCAAGCCGTTGCGGATGAGGCGAAGCATCAGGTATGGATGAGTGGCGTCAGCACCGAAAGCGACGAGGCACGCGACATCGTGGCCTTCCTGAATATCACCCGCCTGAACGACCAGCGAACAGCGCTCGCGCAAGCCTTGATCGCCTAGATAATTGTGAACCGTTCCCAGCGATAGCAACGACGGGATCGGCACAAGCCCATCCATGAACGCCTCGCGGTCGCTCAACACCAGAACGTTGAACCCATCGTGGACAGCCCGCTCGGCCTCGCGGCGCAATTTCAACAGACTTTCGCGCAGGGCGGTCGCTCCTCCCTCCAACGGATACACCGCCGACAACACTTTATACCCCAAAACTTCCTGCCGTCGGATTTCTTCCACCGCCGAGTCGGACAACACCGGTCCCGACAACTCCATCTGACGACAAGGCAGATCATCCGCTTTGACGCCGCTGATCTTTTGCCCGCGCGATTTGAGTTGCTCGTAGACCAACGGCGAACGACCTAGGTAGGTGGTCAAAGACATGGCCCCGCCTTCTCGATACGGATCGATGGGGGGATTGGTCACCTCAGCAAAAGTTTGTTGCAGATACTTAAATAGTGTTTGATGCTCAAGCGAGAAGATCGTGAGCACGCGGTCGAAGCCCATGCTTGACAAAGGCTCTTTCTTCAGTTTGGCCATGTCCTTGACGAAGACCGCTCGCTCGAAATCCCAGCCATGGGCTTGCAAAAGATGATCGACCGACCAGTTGTGTGAGGACAACAGTTTGCCGAAGTGTTCGTCGGTCTGGGTACTGAAGTCGAAGGACTCCGTAACGATAATTTGCGAGCGGTTGAGTCCTTCGAGGTCTTCCCCAAGCTCAGCCCGTGCCTCGCTGGTGATACGGTTCATCACCTGGAAGCTGTCGAATCGTTCGCTGGTTCGTGTGTCGAACGCGATCATCTGACCAGGTTGCAACTGACCGGACGCCACAATCGTACTGCTTTCCAATCCGAACACGCCCGATTCACTGGCTATGTAGAGCCAGCCGCGTTGATCGCTAAACCAACGCACGGGGCGTAGACCCATACGATCTACCAACCCAGCCATGACGGTGCCGTCAGTGGCGATGATCCCCGCTGGGCCGTCCCAGGCGCACAAGCTGCCATAAGCACGACGATAGTACAGGAAGACATCGACCGCTTCACGTCCCCAGACATCTGCTTCACCTTCCCAGGCAGGCGGAACTGTCAGGCGCAGCGCACGAAGTAGCGACCAGTTCTTTTCCAGTATCAGATGTTCGAGCCACTCGTCGAGACTGGCCGAGTCGCTCATCTTGGGCGTGTGAAGATCAACACCCGGTATGGCCGGGTCGAGACTACGCGAATAAGAATGCACGGCGTTTCGATTCGTGTGCAGGGTGTTGATTTCCCCATTGTGACACGAAAAGCGAAACGGCTGTGCCAGCGCCCAGTTCGGATATGTATTTGTAGAATAACGGCGATGGAAAATGGCTAACCCGCTCTCGAAGCTTGGATCATTCAGGTCATCATAGAAACCGGCGAGATGAAAACTCGTCAAGAGTCCCTTGTAATTCACCAGTCGCCCCGACAACGACGCGAGGAAGCAGCTCAGTCCGGCCTGTGTCAGCCGGTGCCGTAATTCCAAACGACGACGATACAGCCAGCGTTCGAGATCGCCTTCGCTCATTGAGCCGTCGATTTTCAGAATGATCTGCTCGATGCCCGGCAGGCAGTCACGCGCTTCCTTGGGGAGTATATCCACCTTCGTCGGTACGACACGCCAACCCAACAAGGTTACCGGACCACCTTGCAGCGATTCGGTAATTAGTGCCCGCGCTCGATCGCGATGAGCGGCCTCCGCATCCATGAAAAACACGCAGCCAACGGCTACCCGATCGCTCGATTGAAGTTCGTTGGCTCCAGGTAAGCCAAGTTTCTTAGCCTGTTCGCGAAAGAAAGCGTGTG
>RGDT01000381.1 GCA_009918525.1 Planctomycetia bacterium | reverse complement strand
AGTGCGAGTCAAAATCTGAGCATCTTATCGCAGACGGGGTCGGTTCAGGTGAATACGTCGCTTGATGTGTCCGGCAACCTCCTCATCGTTAGCGGGCAGGACATCGTGTTACCCAATGCCGTTACGACGGGCGGCACCACGACCTTGACAGCGGGTGGCGACATTCGCGCTGCTTCGACTTTGTCGGCAGGCGGGGCGCTGTCGATCACGGCCCAAAATCTTGTTTCCCTCAAGAGCAATGTCACAGCTCGCAACACAATGAGCATCATTTCGCAAGGCGGCGACGTGATTGTGCCAGTGACGATTGCTGCCCAGAGCGGTAGCAGTCTGAGCGAGTTGCTGTTGTCGGCGGGCGGTAATTTGGTCCTGGCGGGCGGCAGGTTGCCGGTGGTGACGACACGCATGACATTGAACGCCGGCCAAGAGTTGCAGACGGGAATAGGCGAGCCATCGTGGATGGTATCGGGGGCGAGCGGTGAGTTAAGCGTGACAGCCGGCGGCAACGTGGTGCAACTGCAAAACATGGTTATGCAGGCGGGCAAACGAGTCACGATCCGTTCGACGGGGTATATCGACGACCAGGGCAATGCGGTAGGCGGCAACGTGGCGTTCATCGGCACGCCGAGCGGTCTGAACGGTAACTTCCCGCAAGAGTTGGTGTTGTCGGCAAAGAATTATTTGCATCTGAATCAAAATGTGAAGGCATCGCAGAAGCTGACACTGGACGGCGGTCAGGTAACCACGTCCAACTTGCAACTCTTGAGTCAGATCACGGGTGATCTGTTGGGTAATCCCGGCGGAACGAATGCGGTCAACACTTTGACGGGTTCAATAATGAACTACCCAACAGGTGATCTGGTCCTGTCGGGTGATGCTGTGTTGACGCCTGCGTTGGGTGATCCTGCCATGGGTACGGGGGATCGCATCAAGGTGATTGGTACCGTGACCATCACCGGTAATGCCACACTCAACCCGGTGCCGTATTACGGCTATTCGCCGAAAGTGGGAGAACAATATGTGATTCTTCAGAACGACGGCACCGACGCGATCCAGGGCACGTTCGCCGGGCTGCAAGAAGGGTATGCGATTTCGAATTTCATGGGTAGTCAGTTCTCGGGGCTGATCACCTACCAGGGTAACGCCGACGGCGGAAGTGTCGGCAACGACATCATCGTGACGGTCGTCCCGTTCGTGCCGAACTTAGCAACGTCGGTGGATTCCTCGGGCAACTTAGTTATTGAGGATATCAGCAATAATGGCCGTGATAATGACATGATATTCAGTGCGGATGGAACGTTCTTGTACATCAGCGATGACAACGAGTCGTTCACGTCGTCTTCGGTCGGATCGTTTGTGAGTGGCCGTAACTCGATGAAGGTTCCGCTGAGCAGCTTTGGCGGTGGCATCATCATCAAGGGTAAGGGTGGAAACGACATTATCACGATCCAAGGGACGCAACTCGGTAACAAGAGCCTAAGTCTGGATGTGGAGAGTGTGACGCTGACCGGAACGTTGACGACAACCGGAAGCGTCACCATTCAATCGGGTATGATGCAGCTAACGGGAGACAACCAGCTCGGAAATGGTGTTGACTTGGTGGTGCCGACTGGCGCAACCCTGGACTTGAGTGGAAACAACGTCACTATCGACGGTCTGAGCGGTGCCGGAACCGTGCGGAATGACTCGGGTGAATCGGTAACACTAACGGCGGGAGCCGGCAATCAAACCAGCACCTTTAACGGTGTTATAACGAACGGAAGCGGCACGGTATCGCTGGTAAAGGTTGGTAGCGGGACGCTGACGTTGACAAGCAACAACCCGTACACCGGATCGACCACGGTTCAGGGTGGCCGGTTGATCGTGATGGGGCAAATCTACGGCGGCACGTCGGTAATCGCTGGGGGGACACTGGAAACCAGCGGCACGATCACGGGCAACGTCAACAACGGTGGTACCGTCAAGCTCATAAGCAGTCCGGGTACGATGAATGTGAACGGTAATTTCACGTCCACCGGATCGCTGGGCATTGGTATCACGAGGCCGATCACGACCGCGACGGCGAGCATTAACTACGATCAGGTGAACGTCACGGGCGCGGTGAGCCTGAATGGAACGCTTGGCCTGAGCTTTAGCGGCAGCGGCAGTATCGCCGATCGCCAGGTCTTCACCGTGGTGAACAACGATGGAGCAGACCCGGTAAGCGGCACGTTTAGCGGTCTGGTCAACGGCAGCACCTTCACGGCCAATGGTCAGTCTTGGGTGATCTTCTACGACGGCGGCACGGGCAATGATGTGACGCTGACAACGGTGCCGAGCCTGAAGCCTAGCGTGGTGTATGTCAATGACGACTGGGGTAACATGATAAACGGGTCGGTGAATTTCAGTAGCCAGTTCAGCGACGAGGTGATGGGCTACAATGCTTTCACCGACATGGCGACGGCGTTGAGCAAGGTCGCGCCGGGCGGAACAGTGTACATCACCGGCGGCGCATATGGCGGTTCGTACACCATTTCTGACAGCGGTTTGCAATTCCGGGTCATTCAGGATTCGGAATACAGCCAGACAACCGTGTCGCTCAGTGGTGTGATCACTTTGGCAGCGGCGACGACGTTTACCCTTTACGATGACGCGACTTACGACTTAGCGGACCTGACGTTTGCGAGCGGAGGTTCTATCGAGGGTGGGGCTGCTCTAAGCGTTCAGACCTCGACGAACGGAATCGGTGTGGTAGCGTTCGATGGCTTCATCGGCGGTACGACGGCGATTGCGTCGCTGACGATAGGCAGTAGCGGGGCGAAACTGGCGTCGGTGAGCGTCAATAAGATTGTTTCGAGTGGTTCGATATCGTTGTACGCTAGCGGTGCAATTAGTGAATCGGGCAGCGATACAGAAGCCGATCTGATCGGCACGACGTTGACGCTAGTTTCAGGGACAGGCATC
>RGDT01000039.1 GCA_009918525.1 Planctomycetia bacterium | reverse complement strand
ACGGTTGGCCCGTCGAATGTCGCGAGACAGAGTGGATCGGCTTGATTCATCGCGATGCTGGTTTCCGCTATGGTGGGTGTTCCAAAATTAATCGTCCATCGTTCACTTGGGAGTTTCGGTTTGACGATCTTGGCCGTAAGGGCGTGATAATCGGATGTTGCTCTGGGGTCGATATTGGGCACGACCCGCAAGGGAATACCGTGGTGGCATTCGTCCGGTTGATCGACGATGCGAATCTCATGGATATTTCCAGCTCCGGGGAGCGGGATAAAGTCGATTTCCTGCCATGTTGAACGATCCAGAACCCAGACACCACCATCGGAATTGGCCCGGCCTTCGCGACTGACGAATCGGCTCATGCCGACGAATACACGGTTTCCGCTGCAAGCTAGGCCACGGGTCATGACGTTTGCGATGGACGGTTTCCAGACGATTCGAGCGGAGCGGACCTCATGCAGCGATGGTCCGGTAGAATCGCAGATCAAGATGTTGCCCTCTTGGTCCGCCCAGACATTATGAGCATGATGAGCGGCAGTGGGATGAGTATTGAGCAGTTCGAGGCCAGGCCAAGAGAACTCCAACAAGTGAGATCCGCGGTTGTGATTATGAGCTAACACCCACAGCCGATCACCGCGAACGAAGACAGAGTTGAGATGTCGTCCACAGGCATCCGTTCGGCTTTTGCGGTCCCACCGTATATCGTCAATCCAAAGGTGACGGAAAAACAGGTCTTCGCGACGAACGATGGTTAAGCAATTTCGGCCGGTGTTAGTGACGAGGATAAATTCACCAACGCAGAGTATTTGATGAGGCTGAGATAAACCAAAAACACCCCGACGAGAGCCAACACGAAGATACCCACGTTCGGAATTGAGGTAGTGTTCGAGAGTCAAGAGGCTCGCGTTATCCAGGCAAGAGTGCGTCGTCACGAGTTCCCGGCCATCCGGAGTCCATGATATGCCATAGTACTCGGGAGCATCATCGGCAACGACACCGACCACTTTGGAGATGGAATCGATGAGGAATAAACGGTTGGGGCTGGACACCAAAAGGCGCATACTTTTCTTCCCCGAAACGCCACTATGACAACAGACCATGCCTAGAACGATGGCCACGCCATAACGGTGAATGGAAAGAAAATCAATGAGGTTCCGGGGTAAAGGTCCATAAATTTTATTTGTCATCGCCGACTAGCTTCTCGATTACACCCCGGTTTCCCTCTTTGTTGGTATTGTTCCCGTTTATTTGGTGTGTCCCGATGTTTTCTGATGCTTTCCCAGAATTTTCCCTCTCCCCATAACCCCCGGCATATGTTAGAAATGGAGATATCCCCGCTCGCGCAGTCCACCGCGCGACATGGTTAGTCAAGACCGAAGGAGGCTACGAATCATGTTCCGCCTCAATGCTGGACGATCCGATCGTTACTGCGATGGTATGTCACGTCGCTCGTTCTTGTCCGTGGGCGTGTCTGGGATGGCCAGTGTTGCCTTGCCAGCAGTGCTGAAGGCCAAGGCAGAGAGCAGCCAAAAGAAAGAAACCAGTTGCATCCTGATCTGGTTGGATGGTGGCCCGTCGCACATGGATATGTACGACATGAAACCGGACGCCCCGAAGGAATACGCGGGCATCTGGAAGCCGATCCGCACACGCGTGCCCGGTTTCGACATCACCGAGCTATATCCTAAACAAGCTCGAATCGCCGACAAATTCAGCATGGTTCGGTCGTTGCACGTCGATAGTGGCGATCACTTTGCCGGTGGGCATCGGATGCTGACTACCAAGAACATGGGCGTCAGCGGTGCCAATAACGCTGGGAAGTTTCCTTCGATTGGCTCGATTGTCAATCGCGAACTCGGTCCCCGTCAGAAGGGAATGCCCGGCTATGTCGCGTTACCCTATGGGATGAGCATCGGGCTACGTCCTGGCTATTTCGGTGGCCACTTCCTGGGAAGTCAACACAATCCCTTTGAGACTGGCGGCGACCCCAGCCAGCCCAATTTTCGTGTGCAAAACCTTAATCTAGCCAACGGGTTGACCCTTGGCCGCATGGAAGATCGTCGCTCGTTGGTCAAGCATTTCGATACCGTTCGTCGCGAGATCGACTCTTTGCCGGAAACCAAGGCGATGGACCGCTTCAGCCATGAGGCGTTTGATTTTCTTGCCGGTGACCGTGCCCGGCGTGCTTTTGATATTGGCAAAGAAGACCCCCGCCTCCGCGACACCTATGGGCGACATTCGGCTGGCCAGATGGGAGTGTTGGCTCGGCGATTGGTCGAGGCGGGCAGTACGTTTGTGACCATCCACCTCGGAGGGTGGGATCATCACTGGGATCTGAAGAAGGGCTACGACACATACTTGCCCAAGGTCGATGACCTCGTCAGCGGCTTGTTTGCCGACTTGGCCGACCGTGGTCTGCTCGACACGACTCTCGTGGTTCTGTGCGGTGAATTCGGGCGAACGCCGAAAATGAATGATGGTGGTAACGGCGGGGCTCCGGGCAGCATGGGGACACCAGGACGCGACCACTGGGGCGACGCCATGTTTTGCCTCATGGGTGGTGGCGGCGTTCGCGGCGGTATGGTGATCGGCAGCACCGACGCCAAGGGGATGCGGCCCAAAGATCGTCCCGTCACGCCGTGCAACATTCACGCGACTATCTACGAGGTGCTTGGAGTCGATCCGAAAATTAACCTAATGGGGCCGGAAGGACGTCCCCTGCCGGTTTTGGAAGATCCGACGGCTATTCGCGAGCTGCTGTAAGAGATTCGTAGCGATGTTGGTGTAGTCGATACAGAAACCGCTGACGTAAGTCAGCGGTTTCGACTTCTAAGTCAATTTGCATCCTTGAGTAACAACTCGTTAATCCGTTTTGCAAAGGCCACCGGATCTTTCACTTGTGATCCCTCGGCAATCACCGCCTGGTCGTAAAGCAACCTTGCATAGCTCTCTAGCCGGGCGTCTCCGTCCGGCAGTTTCACCAACGCCTGCATGACGGGATGGCTTCCGTTGATTTCCAGTATGCGTTTGCTTTCCGAAACTTCTCGCCCGTGACGGGTCAGCAATCTCTCCATGTGGGCCGATACTCCATGTTCACCGGCCACCAAACACGCCGCACTATCCTTCAACCGCGTGCTGAGTCGAACGTCGGCTACTTCGGGCAGTTTGCTTTTGAGGGATTCCAATAACCGGGAAAAGCGTGCTTTTTCGTCGTCGGAAACGGTTCCGGGGGGAATAGCACCATCTACCGCTGTGAATGATTTATCTTTGTATCGGCGCAGACCTTGTATAAACCATTCGTCCATAGGCTCGGTCATAAGCAATACGTCCTGCCCCGCCGCGCGTGCGGCTTCGAGGTAGGGGGAATTCTGTAACTGTTCGCGCGTCTCACCAATCAGAAACAAAATATCCTTTTGGCTCTCCGGCATAGATTCGACGTATTTTGCCAGAGTGGTGTACTTGCCGACCGGTGTGTTCATAGACTCGAACAGCAGTAAATCGGCGATGCGATCCCGGTTGGCAAAGTCGCGAGCGGGGCCTTCCTTCAATATGTTGCTGAATTGTTTTACGAAGCCGACATATTTGTCGTAATCTTCATCACGTAATTCCTCAAGTGCTTTGAGAACCGTTCGCGTGACGTTGTTCTTGATTTGCTCTAGCTTTGGGTTTGACTGCAATATCTCTCGCGAGATGTTCAACGGGAGATCGCTAGAGTCTACCACACCCTTGACGAATCGCAGATAGGTGGGCAACAACTCCTCACAATGGTCCATGATCAGCACACGCTGAATATACAGCCGCAACCCCCACTTGTATTCCCCGAACTGCATCCCGAAGGGCTGTTCGGCCGGAATGAACAACAAGGCCTTGAACTCTTGCTGGCCTTCAGCGGAATACTGAATCGACTTGAGCGGGTCGCGATAATCGTTGCTTATCTGTTTGTAGAAGGTTGAGTAGTCTTCGGCTGTGTTGTCTGCCTTATTGCGAAGCCAAACAGCCTTACGAGAGTTGATGACCTCTTCGACGGTTTTCTTCTCGCCGTTCTCCTCTTTCTCCTGGTCCATGATCACGGGATGCTCGATAAAATCGGAGAATTTGCGGACAATCTCGCGAAGGCGGTACGGTTCCAGAAACTCTTTTTCACTAGGCTTCAGGTGCAGAATAACATCGCTGCCGCGTTTTGCTTTTTCGTACGGTTCGACGGTAAATTCACCTTTGCCGTCGGATTCCCAGCGAACGCCGCCTTGGGGATCACCTGCCGGACGTGACAATACCGTCACTCGATCTGCAACCATGAACGCCGAGTAGAAGCCAACGCCGAACTGCCCGATCAGGTCGGGCGGCATCCCAGCCTGTTTTTGCTTCAGCGATTCCAGAAAAACACGCGTGCCACTCCGAGCGATGGTACCCAGATTCTCGACGGCCGTCTCGGGAGATAGACCGATGCCATTGTCGGAGATAGTCAGTGTGCCGTTGGCCGGGTCGAGACGGACGTGGATTTTCCAGTCGGTGTCACCCTCGAGTAGATGTTCGTGAGAAAGGGCATCGAACCGGATTTTATTAATGGCATCACTGGCGTTGCTGATCAACTCGCGGAGGAATATTTCCTTGTTCGAGTACAGCGAGTGAGTGATAAGGTGAAGCAATTGCTCTAGTTCGGTCTGAAATTTCATTTTCTGTGCGGTCATGGACGGCTCCATCTTCGGTTCTACAGAATCCGCAGGTAATTATAGGGTTCTCGCGGCTAGTGTCGCTCGCTCTGGGTGTCCTACCTCGATTTCCGAACGAGCGGAATTTTCCGGTCGAGGGTTTGATAGATTGATAAATGACGCAATCTGGGCATTGAAAATATGGACAACTTGGGCAATATGTATAGAAATAGATAACCTGTCTGGCAACGAAACTCCAGAATGGGCTACGCATGAACGAGGTGGTTCGCGAATTTCTGTTGGAGATGCACGATAATCTCGCGCAACTCGACCTAGATTTGATTCAGCTCGAAAAAGAGCCGGGCGACCGCGATACGATTGGGCGTGTCTTTCGCACCCTTCACACGGTCAAGGGAACCTCCGGATTTCTCGGTCTGCCGAAACTCCAAGCGGTAGCCCATGCAGCGGAAAATTTACTGACGCGACTACGTGCCGGGGAACTGGCCTACAATACCGAAATTGCCAACGCCATGTTGGAGTCGGTGGACGCCATTCGCAAATTGCTCGAAGCTCTGGAAAAAAGTGAAGGGCAAACCGAAGGAACAGCGGACTTCAGCTCGCTCATTCAAAAGCTTGAGAAGCTCACGGCAGAAGTTTCAACGTCTGAGTCCAAGATGACTATGGTAGCCCCATCAGGTTTGTCGGGCTTCCTCAGCCCTTCAACGATGGTTAGTGGCCCCATTCCGGAATTGTCCACGCCTCCCCTGGTCCCGTCGTCCACGACAACAACTCCACCCGCACCACCCTCTCCGCCTGTACCGGTTGTTCCGCCCCCTCCGCCCGCTGCTCCTGAATCTGTTGCGCCACGCGTTCCGTCGGTACCGCAGTCCTCCACGCCGGTTCTGCCGGAGCCACCCCCTGCATCGCCGCCTCCGCCCTCTGTGGAACCTGTGAAATCTCAACCGTTGCAGTCTGTGCCTGTGCCTGTGCCGTCGCCACCTCCAACCCCATCGGCCCCTATGCCTATTGCACAACCGCCGTCCGCCGTACCCGAAACGGAAGCGAAGGCGACCGGATCCGTTTCTGATAGTGCGATTCGCGTAGATGTTGGATTACTCGACAAACTGATGAATCTGGTGGGCGAGCTAGTTCTCGCACGCAATCAGATTCTCCAATTTAGCGCATCCCAAGAAGACGGGGCGTTCTTGGGTACCGTGCAACGGCTTAATCTCCTCACAACTGAGCTACAAGCCGGGGTAATGAAGACTCGGATGCAGCCAATCGGAAACCTGTGGAGCAAGTTCCCGCGAATTGTGCGTGATCTAGCCATGGCTTGTAGTAAGCAAGTACGCCTGGAAATGGATGGTCAGGATACGGAGTTAGACAAGACCATCGTTGAAGCCATCCGGGACCCGCTGACCCATCTGATTCGCAACGCCGTCGATCATGGCATCGAATCTCCCGAAAAGCGAATCGCGGCAGGTAAATCACCCGAAGGGCGTGTGCGTCTCAACGCCAGCCATGAGGGCGGAAAGGTCATCATCGAAATGGCCGACGACGGGGGAGGAATCGATCCCGAACGAGTGCGTCAAAAGGCGATCAATAACCAGTTGGTGACGCCCGAGCAGGCAGCGCGGATGTCGGATCGTGAGTTGCTTGAATTGATCTTTTTACCAGGATTCTCCACGACCGACCGTGTCACCCAGTTTAGCGGTCGCGGCGTTGGAATGGATGTTGTCAAAACAAATATCGAGAAAATTGGCGGTACCGTCGATCTTATCAGCAAGGTGGGCCGCGGCACGACGATCAAGATGAAAATCCCGTTGACGCTGGCCATCATTCCTGCGTTAACGGTGACTTCCGGTGGTGATCGTTACGCCATTCCGCAGGTCAGCTTACTGGAATTGGTCCGACTCGAAGGAGAAGCCGCTGTCAAAGGGATCGAACACCTGCACGGGGCGGCGGTGTATCGCCTACGCGGTAATCTGTTGCCGCTGGTCTATTTACATCGACAATTGAACGTCGAATCGGGAGCGGAGCCGGGCGTGATCAACATTGTCGTGCTACAGGCAGACGACCGCCCGTTCGGGTTGATCGTCGATGCCATTCACGACACGGAAGAAATCGTGGTCAAGCCCTTGCAAAAGCAGCTCAAAGGGCTTGGAGTGTTTTCTGGGGCGACGATCATGGGCGATGGTAAGGTCGCGCTGATTCTCGATGTTCTGGGATTGGCTCAGCGAGCTAGCGTCGTCGCAGCCATTCGTGAACGTGCCATGACCGATAAAACGGCACCCACAGATACGGTCAGCGGCGACCGCATGACCCTACTGCTTGTGGAAACGGCCGGGGGTGGACGCTTGGCGATTCCGCTGGCACAGGTGGCGCGACTGGAAGAATTCCCCCGCTCGTCATTGGAACGTGCGGGGACTCAAACCGTCGTGCAGTATCGCGACGAGATTCTACCTCTCATCGATGTTGCTCGGGCCTTGCGTACCGGAGGTAAGAACGGCCGAGTTCGAGCATTAGCCAATGAGGTAAATAGTGTTCAGGTTGTCGTGTATGCCAATCATGGTATCAGGGTAGGGTTGGCGGTCGGTCAAATTGCGGACATCGTCGAAGAAACTATCGTTAATCGGTCTCGAGCAACACGCCAGGGGGTGATGTTCACGGCCGTTGTACAAGGGCGCGTGACCGAATTTCTCGATGTGGAAGGCATTATCCGCAGCGTTGACCCAGAATTGTTTGCACAGCCTAGCGAGCGGGGTGTACTAGCACCCTGACAGGTTTGAGGAGGGGCCGTGGGCAAGAGTTGGGCTTTTCCTCTCCCCCCACAATCGCATGCAGATTGGGTGAGGATGCTCGTGGAGCAGAAGGCAGTCTCTCTCCCAAGCCAAACCGCAAGCGGAGGAAGCTAAAGTGTCGGCGACCAATCAATTCTGCACGTTTTACGTCTCCGGGCAATACTTCGGTCTCGAAGTGTTGCACGTTCAGGAGATCATCCGTTATCAGGAAATGACTCGCGTACCGTTGGCTCCTTCCACGATTCGCGGATTGATCAATCTGCGCGGCCAAATTGTCACTGCCATCGACCTTCGCCGTCGTTTGGAACTACCGGACCGCCCAGCCGACCAACTGCCCGTGAACGTGGTGGTTCGTACAGATGAAGGGGCGGTGAGTTTACTGGTGGATGAGATTGGGGATGTATTGGAAGTCGATCCGCATCAGTTTGAACGTCCCCCGGAAACCCTTAAAGGGAGCTCGCGAGAACTAATCCGTGGAGCGTATAAACTCGATAAACAGTTATTGATGATTCTCGATACGGAACGCGCGGTAAATGTGACCGGCGGAGGGAGGAATCCGTGAGTAAAAAATCACCAAAACCAGCCGGAATATCAGCCGGTAGATCACGGAGTAACGCCATGAATAGCCCCACCGATCCGAATGCCGTTGAAGCCACGATCAAGGGACCGTTTGAATCTCTTGAATTCGTCAAATCCTGTATGGTCAACCTACAGGCGAATATCTTCGTCAGTGACATGGAATTGAATATCATCTTCATGAACGATCGCGCGATGGAGACGTTGCGCACTATCGAAGGTGAAATCCGTCAGGCGTTCGGGGTTGATGTCGAGGATATTGTTGGCGGTAGTATTCATCGCTTCCATAAAGATAAGCGGCGAATAGAACGCATCCTCAAAAGTACAGCATCCTTGCCTCACCAGGCCGAATTTAGTTTCGGCAAAGTCACCCTGCAAGCCCGAATCAACGCCGTATACGGTCCTGAAGGGGAGGTGTTGGGATACGTTGTCTGTTGGGAAGACATCAGCTATCGCCAGCGACTCGAACTCGACTATGCTGGTCAGATTGCTGCCATCCAAAAGTCCCAAGCAGTGATCGAATTCGAGATGGACGGCACCATCAACAACGCTAATGACAATTTCCTGTCTGTGATGGGTTACACCTTGGACGAAATCAAGGGGCGACATCACAGTATGTTTGTGGATGATGCCACACGCAATAGCAGCGAATATCGTGACTTCTGGGCGCGTCTCAATCGCGGCGAATTTCAAGCCGCCGAGTACAAGCGCCTGGGTAGAGGCAACAAGGAAGTGTGGATTCAGGCCACCTATAACCCTATTCTTGACAAGAACGGTAAACCGTTCAAGGTGGTAAAGTATGCGACGGACGTGACCGCCACCAAGCTGCGGAATGCCGACTATGTTGGCCAGATTGCGGCGATCAGCAAAGCACAGGCGGTGATCGAGTTTTCGTTGGATGGCACGATCCGTACCGCAAATGACAACTTCCTGACTGTTTTGGGCTATCGCCTAGACGAAATTCAAGGGCGTCACCACAGTATGTTCGTCGAGCCGGCTCTGGCGGCCAGTTCGGAATATCGCCAGATGTGGGCCGAACTCGCTGCGGGTCGAGGACAAACAGGGCGTTTCAAACGGATTGGCAAAGGCGGCAAGGAAGTGTGGATTCAGGCTTCCTACTTCCCCATCCTTGATCTAAACGGTCGGCCCTATAAGGTAGTTAAATACGCTACGGATGTGACGGCTTTGAAGCGTATCGAGATGTCCCTCGACGAGTCAGCGCAATCGTTGGCTAGCTCGTCTCGCGAACTCAACGCCGTTAGTCAGCAGATGGCAGCGAATGCCGAAGAAACGGCAGCACAAGCGGGAGTGGCGTCCGCAGCGGCTGAACAGGTCAGCAAAAACGTGAGTACGGTTGCCAGTGCGGCGGAAGAGATGGGCGCAAGTATCAAGGAAATTGCTAAGAACGCTAACGAGGCGGCTCGTGTGGCAACCTCCGCGGTGAAGGTCGCGCAGACGACCAATGAGACGGTTGCGAAGCTCGGCTCGTCGTCAGCGGAAATCGGCAACGTGATCAAGGTCATTACCTCCATTGCGCAACAGACCAACCTCCTGGCCCTTAACGCCACCATCGAAGCCGCCCGTGCTGGTGAGGCCGGCAAGGGGTTTGCCGTCGTTGCCAACGAAGTGAAAGAGCTGGCGAAACAAACCGCCAAGGCGACTGAGGACATCAGCCGTAAAATCGAAGCGATTCAAACCGATACCAAAGGCGCCGTTCAAGCCATAGGCGAAATCGGCAAAATCATCAATCAGATTAACGACTATCAAACCACCATCGCCAGTGCCGTCGAGCAACAGACCGCTACGACAGCCGAGATCAGTCGGAATGTTGCGGAAGCGGCCCGCGGCTCGAACGAAATCGCTAATAATATCACAGGTGTAGCAGAGGCCGCTCGCAGTACCACGGAGGGGGCGACGAATACGCAAGCTTCAGCGGATGAGCTTGCCCGTCTTGCGACCTCCATGCAACAATTGGTGTCGGGTCTGAAATCATGACAACGGGGTACGTTGTATGCGCGTGCTGATCATCGACGATTCCCGTTCCGTCCGACTCATCGTGGGAGGTTACTTACGCGATGAGGGAATGCAAACCGTCGAAGCGGCCGATGGCCAAGCCGGTTTGGAACAACTGCGCCATAACCCGGACGTTCGTCTGGTCCTGGTTGATTGGAACATGCCCGTCATGGACGGGCTTAGTTTCATCAAGGCGGTTCGTGCCGAGCCGGCTTATCGTAGCTTAAAAATTATTATGGCCACCAGCGAATCGGAGCAATCTCAAGTAATCCGTGCTCTGGATGCGGGGGCCAACGAATATCTCATGAAACCATTCACGAAAGATGTCTTGATTGCTAAGCTACATCTCCTTGACGTATTCGAGGAGTGATCTGTGACAAAGATCCGCGTGATGGTGGTAGATGATTCGGTGGTCATTCGCCGTCAGGTCACCGATGAACTGGCACTCGATCCCGCCATCGAAGTAATCTGCGCGGCACATAACGGTAAGCAGGCATTAATCCGCCTGGAGCAACTCACGCCTGACTTGGTTATTCTCGACATCGAGATGCCTGAAATGGACGGGTTGACAGCACTGGTCGAGATACGCAAAAAGTATCCGCGTCTGCCTGTTATCATGTTTAGCTCGCTGACGGAACGCGGAGCGGTGGCGACCTTGGACGCGCTAGCACGCGGTGCGTCCAGCTACTTTCCCAAGCCCAGCACCGGCGGAGTGGATGAATCCCGTCGCATCATCCGCGAACGACTCGTGCCCGAAATTAAGGCCCTCGTCCGTCCACCGGCATCGGCTACTCTAACAAACCCCAACCCTTTCCCGCGTCAGGCTGAGGTAGCCAGGCCAATCACATCGGCTCGGGTACAGGCCGTACTGATCGGCTCATCGACTGGAGGGCCGAACGCTCTATCGCAGGTGTTCGCGTCTTTTCCTGCCGATCTATCCGTACCCGTGTTGATCGCCCAACATATGCCTCCGATGTTCACCAAGATGCTGGCCGCCCGATTGACTTCCGAGCGGGCGATCAAGGTTCATGAGGCGATGGCCGGTATGACGGTACAACCCGGCCAAGCGTATATCGCGCCGGGAGATTATCATTTGACGGTTGTTCGCGACGGGGCACAAGTAAAGACCGCGTTGAACCAGGGACCGCTGGAAAATTCGTGCCGACCGGCCGTTGACGTGCTGTTTCGTTCGGCTGCGTCGATTTACGGGGCGGGATGTTTGGCCGTCATTCTTACGGGGATGGGGCAGGATGGACTGCGCGGTTGCGAAGCCGTTCATGCAACGGGTGGGCAAGTCATTGCTCAGGATGAAGCGTCGAGCGTCGTTTGGGGCATGCCGGGCTTTGTGGCTCGCTCGGGAATAGCGTCTCGCATTTTGCCTCTGGATGCCATCGGTATGGAAATCGTTCGGCGAGTGCGAGGTCCGTCCTCATGACCGAAAGTGATTACGCGTTCTTCTGCGGTTGGCTCAAAGACCGCACCGCGATACACCTGGAGAGCGGAAAGCAATATCTCGTCGAAACCCGCCTTTCGCCCCTCGTCAAGCAGTATCAGCTCGGTTCGGTGGAACTGCTTATTGCCAAACTTCGCACGGGGGGCGACTCGGTATTGCAAACTCGGGTGATCGAGGCATTGGTCACCAACGAAACCTCGTTCTTTCGCGATCATAACCCCTTCGAGGCACTACGCAAACAAGCTATCCCCGAACTGATGGAGGCCCGCAAGACCGAGCGTCGCCTCTCGGTCTGGTGTGCGGCGGCGTCCACCGGGCAGGAGCCGTACAGCTTGGCCATTCTGCTGCGAGAAAATTTTCCGCAGTTGATGAGTTGGAAGGTGAAGATTCTGGCAACCGATATTTCCCGTGAGGTGTTGAACAAGGCTCGCTCTGGCGTTTACAGCCAGCTCGAAATCAACCGCGGAATGCCTGCCGTCCTCATGCTGAAATACTTCACTCAGCACGGAAATCAATGGCACCTCAACGACGACATTCGTGGCATGGTTGACTTTAGCGAGCTGAATCTGGCCGGGTCATGGCCCGCGATGGAGCGGTTTGATTTGGTCATGATTCGCAATGTAATGATCTATTTTGAGCTGGAAACAAAAAAAAGGATTCTGAGCCGTATCGGTGCCTTGTTGTCTCCTCATGGGTATCTAGTGCTTGGCGGTGCTGAAACGACATACAACATCGATGATAGTTATCGTCGTGTTGAGATTCACAAGACCGGATTCTATCAGCGGAGATAAGGCCGATGAGCCGAGACTTGGTCCAGGAAGCCTTTCGGCAAGCGGTGGAGATGTCGCTACGCGAATGGGGTAGCGTGGAGTGCGGGCCCCGGTGCGTGAGTTGGGATGAAGTGACCCCCTTGGACGGCTGCCGACGGCACAGGCGGCGGAATTGACCGCGCGGGGCCTCAAAGGGGCGGCACCGCCCAGTGGCGAGTGGTGCGCCGATTTTGTTGGGGAGACGGCTAACGTCATCGCCGGGCAAGCGAAAACACTATTGGCAGGCACCCCGGCGCACTTCATCTTCGGGACGCCCAAAGTGTCAGAGACAATCGCTGATTTATCTGCGGGTCCGGGTCAGGTAGGGTTTTGGATGACCTTCGATAGTGAAATCGGGCCATTCGCCCTGCGTGTGGTGGTTCCGGCTGTTTAATCACGTCAGAGACGGCGCTTTCCGCTTGGTGGCGAGCCGTCCCGACGTTTTTTGGTTCGGATCAGTTACGAGCCTTCGGGCCGGGGACCGCCAGCGGCGGTTCGGGTAGCTGCATGTCCCAGGCGAGATTTTCGGGCATCAGCGATTCCGTGGAGTTCAGCGCGTCGGCCCACTTGATCTCTTTGCCGCTATAGGCTGACATCCGGGCCATGATTGCCGTCAAGGTACTTTCCGCGACGTTCTTGAGTTCGTTGAGATAGGTGCCGCCGCGAATAGCGTTGATCAGGTCTGTGTGTTCCTGGACATAGGGGCTGACACGGTCGCGAGCGGCAACACGCTTGCCGTTGACGGTGTAGGAATTGACCTGAGCGGTGCCCTTGGTTCCGACGACTCGCTCGCTGATGCTGTTGGCACAATCGCTGATTTGCCGACACATGCTGAGAGTCTGAGCGCCATTAGGATAATAGTAGTCGGTGGCGAAGAAGTCGTAGATGTGCCCGTAGTCCTTATTCGTCCGCGTGCGGAAGCCCATGCTGATGGCCTTCTCGGGGTGCGTCTGGAAGGCCCAGTTCATGACGTCGATGTTGTGGACGTGTTGTTCGACGATGTGATCGCCACAAAGCCAAACATAATTATACCAGTTGCGCATCTGGGCTTGCAAATCGGTCCAGCCCTTCTGACGCGGTACCGACCACAAGATACCTTGCATCCAGTAGCATTGCCCGCCGACGAGTTCGCCGATCTCACCGCCGTGAATCCGCTTCATCGTCTCGATGTAACCTTCTTGGTGCCGCCGTTGGGTACCGGCCGCGACGCATAGTTTCTTTTCCTTGGCCTTCTCGTAGGCGGCCAACACTTTGCGGATGCCGGGTCCATCGACGCCGACGGGCTTTTCGGTGAACAGGTGCTTGCCGGCGTTGATGGCAGCCTCGATGTGCAGCGGGCGGAAGCCGGGCGGTGTGGCGAGGATGATGTAGTTGACGTCGCTGGCAATCACTTTCTTGTAGGCATCCAAGCCAACAAAGACGCGATCGCCGACATCGACGGTGTTACCGTTGTCCGTGACTTCCTTTTCTTTGCCTAATCCTTCGATACGAGCCTTGGCTCCTTTGGCGCGATCCTCGAAGGCATCGCCCAGTGCAACAATGCGGACGCCCTTGGACGAGCGCAGCACGTCGTGCGCCGCACCTGAGCCGCGACCGCCGCAGCCGATGATACCGACGCGGATCTCGTCACCGCCCGCAGCGTGAACGCCACCAGCAAGCAGGGCCGCACCGCCCAGGGCCGTAGCCCCGGTCTTGATGAAGTCTCGTCGCGTTGAATTTTGCGTAGTCATTTGGAACCTCGGGAGAGAGATGGATAGCAAATCGTTGGAGTCGGCAACCTGGGGAGGTTGACTATCGCCGAGAGTGTGAGCGACGACGCCGTGCCTTTTGCCTACACTGACGTTTCCGGCTCTAAAATCTCGTGCTTCGGTTCAGTTTTTTTTAGAGGGGCCTTGACCCCTCGCTCACCTTGACTGACTCCATCCGGCAGAATCACCGGTGAATAATTTGTATACGAAGACGGCTGATCGACTAGCGTCGCCGCGACACTCCTCATCCTTTCCCTTGCGTTGGTAACTCCAGCCGAAGAACGTGTAAGGGCGTTGTATTGGCCGGGTACTCCTTGCCGTTACCGCGACCATTGCCGCCCAATCGCAAAGTGGTCATCGCTACCAGGCATTTTCCTTCGGGATGAATCGCCAGGGAATGGCCGTTTGCCAATTTAACGCCCGTGGTCGGAGCAGCGTCGCCGGGTTTATGGAAGAACAGTTGACCGCTACCGGGTTGACCGCTCGTCACGCCAATCAATACGCCTGCGGAGTGCCAGTGAATGTCCAGCACATAGCCCTCGTTTTCGCCACCGAAGACCAACGTCTGTGTCAATTTGCCTGTGCCCGCATCGAAATACGATACCTGAGCCGCACCCTGAACGAACCCGCCGACGTTGGCCTTGATGCCCCCGGCTGCCAGTGTCTTGCCGTCGGGCGAAAGGGCCAAACAACGCACGCCCCCCACGTCCTGAATGCGCGACAGCAGATACAGCCCGGTCGCCTCGTAACGCCTCATTTCCTTCGCGCCGTCGTGCCGTACAATCACCCCTTTGAGATCACCGTAGAATAGCGAACCGTCGGCCGCGTAGCTCAGCGCAAGGACGTCGGTTCCGTGGACAATCTCCCCCGTACGCTTGAGCGTCTGGGCATCCCAGAAACGCACGATGCCCAAATGATCACAGCTTGCCAGGGTCTTGCCGTCAGGCGATAGTGCCAACTTGCGAATCCATCCCGCGTGAGCGTCGGCTATGTCCCGAATCGGCTTGTCGTCTTTCCAGGCGATCAAACGACCCCAACTGTCACCGCTGTAGACTCGACCGGCCGGTCCGACAGCCAATGCCTGAACCCATCCCGCATGACCTTTCAACGAAGGCAATGGGGAGAGGGAGGACTGTGAGGGAGAGGGGAGTCCCTTTCCCCCCAGAATCGCAGCTTTCGTCAACACCGCCTCTTTCATCTCCCAACGGCTTACCGAGCCATCCAGACCGCCGCCGTAGAGCGTTCGACCTTCGGGGCTAAAGCGGATCACGCCTAGCATCCGCTCTTGGGTTTGGGGTTTGCCGTCGGCAGTGACTTTCATGACGAGGCTCCTAGCGGACTCTGAAGGTTCGCTTGCGGGACACGACGAACGAGCGTCGGTAGATTCAGAGGCGAAGTCGGATTACCGTTCCAATCGGTCCAGCAGTGACGCTCAAAATCGTACAGTTTACAGGCCGCACAAGTACGCAGATATTCCATCGGCGTCCAAGGAATGATGATGGTGTGATCGGCGGCTGTCTCTTCGAGCAATTTTTGCGACTGAGGCAGATTGTAGAGCGGAATGGTCGGATCGAGATGATGGGCGGCGTGGTCCATGATGTTGTTGAGCATCGACTCGATGGGCCAAGGGAAGACGATATGAGTAGAGCTTTTCAGCTGAACGTGATGAAAAGTCCAGTCGTCTTCGTTATTGTACCAGGCGCACAGTGGGTGGGTGTGTTGAATATACGACACAAAACCCATGAACCAAATCCACAGCCCAAACGGCACCAGGACACCGGCACTGGAGTGGAGGACTGCTCGCCAGTTGTTACCGTGTAACTGACACGATAGATGCCAGGCCAACGACCCTTGGGCGATCAGGAAGCCCAGGACTAAAAGCCGGTCGAGGTGGAACCACAAGGTGAAGGGCGAGCGATTCTCCTTGCGTGGAAATAGCAAATGTTCGACCCAAAAGCCTTGAGCATAAGCGAGGCCCACTCCCAAGGGCGAGCGGTAGACCCGCTCGACGGCACGTCGCCACCAAGGCATAGCGTCATATTCTGCCTTCGTCAACGGTGCAAAATCGGGGTGACGACCTTTGAAACAAGTCCACCCGTGGTGCATGGTGTTATGGGCATGAACCCACGATGTGTAAGGGTGATACGCCGGCAAAAATACGATTCGACCGAGTATCTTGTTGAGCCAACCGACCGGGGTCAATGAGTTGTGTGCGGCGTCATGGCCGATCACAAACAACGAGCCGATGACCATGGGTAGGAAAAAGAGAGTAGACCCCCTTAGCCACCAGGTGGGGAGTAAGAAATAGCCCAGGAACAGCCCGACATAGATCGCTAAAGTGATCAGAGTTAGGACGGTTCCATGTAGTATGCTGCTACGCCTCCATTCGCGTGGCAAGGAAGCTCGCCAACGTCGTGCATCCTCTGCGGCTAACCTTTGCGGAGTGCTCACGCAAGTACCTCTTTGACAATGCTGCATTCATCGTGTGCGATCGGCAACGGTTGACCAGCATTATCGTAATTAGTCTCTTTGGGGTTGATTCCGATCGCTTGGAACCATGTGTGAAATAGATGACCGATATCGTGTTCCTCACCTTCCACCCACGTTCCCTGGGCGTTCGTCTTTCCTGCAACAACTCCTTTTTTCAGTCCGGCGCCCGCCATTGCCAGCGACCACGCCTCCGGCCAGTGGTCACGGCCCAGGTGCCCGTTGATTCGTGGTGTACGGCCAAATTCGCTCATCGCGATGACCAGCACGTCATCGAGCATTTTGCGTTCCGATAAGTCTTCGATGACGGCCGAGAACGCCTGATCGAACTTGCCCATGAGGCTGAGATGGCCGTTGAAGTTATCGCCGTGAGTGTCCCATCCGTAGGATGTGACCTTGACGAAACGTACTCCGGCTTCGAGTAGTCGGCGACCTAAGAGGGCGTGCCGACCTAACTCGTGCGAGCCGTAGCGTTCGACATCCTTTTTCGGGAAGGTGGAGAAATCGAAGAGGTGCTTTTGTTTTTGTAACTGGGCAGCCATGTCGAAGACGTGGCTTTGTGCTTCGACAACATGACGTGCCCGACGTTTAGCATAGCGTTGATCAGCGCGTTCGCGCCAGGCCCGACGTTCGGCGTCGTCCGAGTCGCTCAAATCCGTCGGGCGGATCATGCCTTCCGGCGGTTTGCCGTCCCCCAGCGCCATCGCCCCGTGCTGAGGACCGAGAAAGCCGGCATCTTTGGTGATAAAGCCGGAGATGCTAAAGATGCTTCTTTGAAAGCACCAAGTGGAACAGAAGGTGTTGTCATCAACAAAAAATTATTCCAACGCGCTAAAAAAGATAAGAATACTAAAGTAAGAGAAAAAGCTCAATTGGATAAAATTGAGAAAACGCATGAGAAAAACGAAATCGATATTCTTGAACTTTTACAAGGTAAATTATTAATGCTTTTGAAGGATAAAACCAGTCAAGGGGTTAGTAACAATTTTGGCGAAGTATTGATTGGCAAAGGCGCTAAATTCAATGCGAAAAATATTTCTGGAATCGATTTCCAAAATGTAAATCCTTTGGGATGGACAGGTGAAGCTACAACAGATGAATTAATCAATGTTTTGTTGCACAATTTCAGCATCAAGTACAATGAAGAATTGGGTAGATACAAAAGAGAGAAATTCAATATTTCTATCGGAGACGAATTACCTGCAGGTGTATTGAAATTAGCTAAGGTTTATATCGCAGTTAAGCGTAAACTTAAAGTAGGGGATAAAATGGCGGGACGTCACGGTAACAAAGGTATTGTTGCAAAAATCGTTCGTCAAGAAGATATGCCATTCCTTGAAGACGGAACACCAGTTGATATCGTGTTGAATCCACTAGGGGTACCTTCACGTATGAACCTTGGACAGATTTATGAAACTGCCTTGGGTTGGGCTGGTGAAAAATTAGGTATTCGTTTTGCAACACCAATCTTTGATGGTGCTTCTGTAGAAGAAATCGCAGAAAATATCGAAAAAGCTGGTTTACCTAAATTTGGTCATACATACTTATACGACGGAGAAACTGGAGATCGTTTCGATCAAAAAGCAACCGTAGGTATCATTTATATGATTAAGCTTCACCACATGGTTGATGATAAGATGCATGCTCGTTCTATCGGACCGTATAGCTTGATTACACAACAACCTTTGGGCGGTAAAGCACAATTCGGAGGTCAGCGTTTTGGTGAGATGGAGGTTTGGGCATTGGAGGCTTATGGTGCTTCAAACATCTTACAAGAATTACTTACATTGAAATCAGATGATATCATCGGAAGAGCTAAAACTTACGAAGCAATTGTGAAAGGTGAAAATATTCCAAGAGCTGGTATCCCTGAATCATTCAATGTATTGGTTCATGAATTAAGAGGTTTAGGTTTGGACTTGAAGTTTGAGTAAGCGATTTGAGTATTAGTCCGCTTTTCAACTGAATTTAAAAACATTATCAAAACATTTTTTAAAATATGGCATTCAAAAAAGAAAATCGTCCGAGACCAACATTCTCAAAAATTACCATTGGTTTGGCATCTCCGGATAGTATCTTGGAAAGAAGTTACGGTGAAGTAATTAAACCCGAAACCATTAACTATAGAACATATAAGCCAGAAAGAGATGGTCTTTTCTGCGAACGTATTTTTGGACCAGTAAAAGATTACGAATGTGCTTGCGGAAAGTACAAGCGTATCCGTTATAAAGGCATTGTGTGTGATCGTTGTGGTGTTGAAGTAACGGAGAAAAAAGTTCGCCGTGAAAGAATGGGACACATCAAATTGGTGGTGCCTGTTGTTCATATTTGGTATTTCAAATCTTTGCCTAATAAAATTGGTTATCTTTTAGGAATGAGTTCTAAGAAATTAGAAACCATCATCTATTATGAAAGATTTGTGGTAATTCAACCAGGAATCAGAGCAGATAAAGACCAAAAATTTGGTGATCTTTTATCTGAAGAAGAGTATCTAGATAACCCGGATAACATATCTTTTAATAGTCCTATAAGGGGTTATAGTCGAAGACATTCATATTACGACAATCCTTTTAATGTAGATTTCGAGTATGCTTATATTGAGTTAATGCATCAATATAGTTCATTTATTACAAGATCGAGCGATATGTATTCAAACATAGAATCGTGTTTATCAACAATTATAGAAAGACAAGTAGAAAGAAGAAGAATATCAAATAGAAGAAGAGATAATTATTTATTACAAAGAACTAATAATGAATCTCAGGAATCTCGGGAATCTCAAGGCTCTCAAGGCTCACAAGGATCTCAACCCCCATTGCATAATATTGGGACAGGTATAGGTGTAGGTGTAGGTGTCGGTGTAGGTGTAGGTGTAGCT
>RGDT01000380.1 GCA_009918525.1 Planctomycetia bacterium | reverse complement strand
AACAGGCCGTACATAGGGTGTGTAAGAGGGAGCTGGGGTTGTCGTTCGCACAGGTGGTAAAAAGATACCTCCCAATCCCGAGCGCTTTTCCATTAATGGTGGTGTAACCGGCTGGGGTAATGTGGATACGGTTGGAGCTACTTCATTCTTCTTTCCACCACGATAACCGGCCCATTGATAGCTCAAGAGAACGGAACGTGCCTGGAGGCGCACACGCATGGAGGAATCTTTTTCTAGGGCTTGTTCCAATGCTTCGCCCGCGACTTGGTTGATAGGGCGAATTTTACCTAAAGATTGTGCTGCATCGATGCGAACACCCGGACGAGGATCGCTTAGCAATGCATTAATGAGCACCGGGATAATGTCGGGAAATTGAGTCGTATCGTAGTTGCGAAGTTCTACGGCTGCTGCTGAACGTCGGGCCTCGTCCTTGTCGTTACTCAAAGAAGTGACTAATTCCGGTACACGTGTTTTAGGGTCAACTTTTTCGGTTTTACGCCACGGGAAAAGTGGTCCAGCAATGGCCGTTGAGGCCAAGCCAAGCAAAGACGCTAGGAATAATACCCGCATGATCCAAACTCCTGTCCGGGTAGCCTATCGCATCCCCATCTACAGGATCGGCATCAAGTGGATGAATCTAGCGTTTGCTCCACGCATTCGGGATAGCAAAGAGAAAAAGTATCCGCACAACCCCTATTTTAGGCACAGCGAAATGATACCTTAATCGCGTTAAATTTGATCAGAATCCAGTGCCACCCACACCGCCTGGTCTACCCATGCTTGCCTGGCCTGGACGTTGATTCAAACCGGTAATCCCCGCATTTTTAGCTTTTTTGATCAGTGGATCTTGTTCCATCGTTTCTTTGGGATACTCAAGCGGACGACTGTAGGCTGGGTCGTCTGGAGCCGTGCGGTAGACCATTGGTTCTTTTGGTGGTCGGGTATTGGGTTGGGTGGTGGAGCAGCCAAGAAGGGTCAGAAGGGAAAGAACGGCAAAAGAGCCAATAACGAGGCGCATCATGCAATCTCCCCCCAACAAAACGCCATCAGTTCGTCCCCACGACATGACGCGTCGCTGCTGTATAGCGGACAAAACGGGGGCGTCAAGTCCTTCCTTTTCAAAGATGTCAATTTTTCAGGGATCAAATCTGTACATTAGCACTATCTTTTTGAGGGTATGCCATATGGAACGATCTATCGTCCTTTGTGGTTTAGGTCGGATGGGTGGCCGAGTCCTGGAATATCTGCGAGCTGCAGGGATGCCGGTGGTGGTGATAGACACCATTTGCAAACAGGACGATCCCCGATTGGCCGGTGCTACACTCGTCTCGGGCGATTGCCGACTGCGGGAGACATTGCAACGCGCGGGAGTGGCCGAGGCTCGCGGCGTGCTGATTTTGACTAATGATGACCAGTTGAACGTTTCGACTGCTCTCATGTGTCGATCGCTGAATCGCGACACTCGAATCGTTTTACGTATGTTCAATCAAAATCTGTTGGCTCGACTGGGCATGGCGGTTCAAAATGTCTTTGCATTGTCTACCTCATTGTTGACGGCTCCGATACTGGCGATGACCGCTTTAACAGGGCAGGGAGTTGGTACCTTTCGACTGAACGACACTTCCGATGGCTTACTACAAGTTGTGGAAATTACCGTAGGACCTTTGCTGCGCGGCGAATCGCTGGCAAGTCTAGCAGCACGTCACGAAGCTATTGTCGTAGCTCATATGCCAGTGGACGGCGAACCGCGATTACTGCGTGAACTAAACACCGAACAACAGATCGAGACGGCCGATCGCGTTGTGCTGTGCGGTCCGCCGTCGCGTCTAACCCCACTGCTGACCTCCGCCGAAAACGAGGAACAATTGAAGTGGGGTAATCTCGGATTGCGTTTATGGCGTATCGTGCAGCGTACACTGGCGGAGATGGATCCAGCTGTATTGATTTGCACTCTAGTTGTAGTGGTTACCCTGCTCGTCGGTACTTTGGTATTGCGAGTTGGCGTTCCCGAGTACACCGAAGCCAATGCCTTTTTACGAACCGTCAGCATGATGGCGACGGCTGCTCCTCTAAAGGAAGAGGAACTAGGAATATCGTCATCGATGAGAATTTTTGTCGGGGGATTAAGACTGCTGGGAGTGGTGTTAATGTCAGCGTTCACGGCCATTTTTACGAATTATCTAGTACGGACCCGATTGAGCGGCGTGCTGGAGAGTGGTCGGATTCCGGAGAGAGGCCATGCGATTGTCTGCGGATTAAGCACGGTTGGCTTTCGCGTGACGGAGGAACTGATCCGTTTGGGTGAAAAGGTCGTAGTGATCGAACAAGACACCAATAACCGCTTCGTCTCGACAGCCCGTCGATTGGGGGCGACCGTTTTGATCGGCGATGGCAGCGTTTTGGAGGTTCTGAAACAATCGCATGCGGGAACCGCGCGGGCAGTGATTCCAGCCACGAATAACGATATGACCAACCTGGAGGTGGCTCTGCTAGTGCGTGAGCTTAATGATAATGTTCGCGTGGTATTACTAATCAATGATCCACAGTTTGCACAGATGTTGCGTGAATCGGCAGACATTCAGTTAGCTTTGTCGGTCCCTGCACTGGCGGCTCCTGCTTTTGTGGCTGGCCTGTTTGGTGATCGTGTACTAAGTGTGTTTTGGTTGGAGACGCGATTGTACGCGGCCTTGGAGTTGACAATCGGGCCCGATGATCCATTCGTCGGCCAGGCGTTAAGAGCGATGGCGATTGATTATGGGGTACAGCCGGTGGGACTTCAAAGGGTAGCGGGACTGGTACCACGGCCTCTGCTGGGGGCCCGTCTGGAGTCCGGTGACCGTGTAGTGGGGATTGTAGCATTGGCCGATATCGAACGCTTGCTGCGTCGGCAGCCGAGTACAGCGAACTACGCGGTTGAAGTGACAGCGTGTCCATTGCCGACGCTTGGCTGGCTAGCGGGGCTATTACGG
>RGDT01000379.1 GCA_009918525.1 Planctomycetia bacterium | reverse complement strand
GTGTTGATGGAGGCTCTTGCCGACCGAGGCGCGCAGATTGTCGGTTGGCAGGATTTGATGGCTAATGCGGCCCTGGAATGCCTATCGTTTGCGCCGACGGTGCGGACGGCAACGATCCTGCTAGATCAACACCGTGGAGCATGGCGGACCGCAGTGCGTCGGATAATTGCCGGGCTGCCTGATGATCAGGAACTACGCCTGTTGGCAAGCCGTGTTCCGCTCGGTTTGCATCTGACCAATCCGTGGAAGGTGACTTTAGCGGGTGCTCCGAATGCGGGGAAAAGCAGTCTTGTGAATGCGTTGGCAGGATACACGCGAAGTATCGTCGCCCCGACGCCAGGCACGACGCGCGATCTTGTCCGTGTGCCTGTTGCCTTGGACGGTTGGCCCGTAGAGCTGATCGACACGGCCGGACTGCGCGATAGCACCGAGATGATAGAGGCAACAGGCATTGCCCAGGCAAGGCGTGAAATCGAGTCGGCCGATTTATGCGTCTGGGTTGTGGATGCGACGGCTGAAAATCCGCAATGGCCAGGGCAAACGCCCAAACCGACGATCATAGCGATCAACAAGGTAGAAGCAGTGCCGGCCTGGAATATCTCGAACGTGCCGGGTGTGTGCCGTGTCTCGGCCCACACAGGTGCTGGGGTAAGCGAATTAGCGGCAAGGATGATAGCTGCCTTAGTCCCTGAAGTGCCGGAACCCGGAGCAGCGGTACCGCACACGCTGGAACAGGGCAGAGCGGTCCTGGCTGCATTGGCTTATCTCGAAGGAGGACAAGTCGAAGAAGCGCGAGAAGTTTTGAAACGATACTCGGAAGAATAAATGATAACCATCAGGCTTAGAGGCCCCTCCCGGATTCGAACCGGGGAATAGCGGATTTGCAATCCGCTGCCTTACCACTTGGCCAAGGGGCCTTACATTTGTTTGATAATAACGAACGCTGCTCGCTTGGTCAACAGGAGCCTGAAACGCTCAGACTCTAAACATTCTTGCCGTCGCTAACGCTTCGGGCTCTGATTCGTCGCTTTCAGAGCCGGAAGCGTAAGCGACGGCGAGATAGTAAGAGCCGGAAGCGTAAGCGACGGCGAGATAGTAAGAGCCGGAAGCGTAAGCGACGGCGTTTAAGTCAGAGCCACAAGCGTGAGGGACAGATCATGTTGGGCACTTGCTACACTTTTTGGTCTTCGGTTGACGACATCAGTGCAATAGGCTTATGATAACTCCAATCTCCGACCAATCCCGAGAGTGCCATGCGAAACATTGTGTTGCTAGGTGCCGCAGTCTGTCTGGGATTGATCGTGACTGGATTATTGGTCGTCCATGGAGCGGTTGACCCGCAGACGGCTCAGATTGCCGAATGGGTGAAGCAACTTGGCGACGATTCGTTTGTGGCTCGTGAGACAGCTACCAAGGCACTGCGTGAACTCGGGGAAAAGGCTGTCCCGGCGGTTGCAGACGTTGCGGCTGATACCGAAGATCTTGAAGTTCGACGTCGTGCGATGAGTATCCTCCTAGCAGTACTGCAACCTACCAAAAGGAGTGAGTCGATAGGGTGCTCACTGCTTCGCGTTATGCCCGGTAGTTTCTCGATGGGGTCGCCACCGAGCGAACCAGGGCGGCAAGCGGACGAAGGCGCGCACCGCGTCCGGATCACTCGCCCCTTCTATCTGGGGGCCAACGAGGTCACCCAAGACGAATATGACCGCGTGATGAAAAACAATCCAAGCCATTTCAGCCTTAAAGGACTGGGAAGCGATAAGGTAAAACACCTTAAAACGACGCGATACCCCGTCGAGAGCGTGACGTGGTTCGACGCGGTCGAATTCTGTAACCGTTTGAGTGCCCTCGATGGTTTTCCTCCCTTTTACCGCCTCTCGGCCGTTGTCAGGACGGGAAACAACATCACAAGTGCGACGGTTCAGATTCTCGGGCGAAATGGCTATCGTCTCCCCACCGAAGCGGAATGGGAATATGCCTGCCGCGGCGATACCCTGAGCGCTTTTCACTTTGGACCCAGCGCCCGATCAGGGGTTTTCAACGTCAAACCGATTATGGTGGTCATCGCCTATGGAATGGAACCAGCTTGGCCTGATCTTGGCCGGACGGCCGAGGTCGGTTCCTATCGTCCGAATGGCTGGGGATTTTACGATATGCACGGCAACGTAGCGGAATGGTGTGGCGATTGGTACGACGCTAACCATTACGCCGTTTCTTCCTCTCGCGATCCTTTGGGGCCGGACAAAGGGGAAAGACGAGTGGTACGCGGTGGGTCGTGGTTGACGACCGCCCCGGCCGCACGTTCGGCTGCTCGGACCAGTCAAAGGCCGGGAGATCGACATTACACCATCGGGTTCCGCGTCGCTCGCCAACCCTGAGATCAAGCCGATGTCAAGATGGTGGTGTCTTTTTTTATTGGTTGGTAGCCTGCTTCTATCTGGGTGCGGATCCCGTCCCAAACCGTTGGCCACGGGTATTCCGCAACTCGATATTGCCTCGGCACTGATGCCGATGAAATATCAAGATTACAATCTGGTATTTATCAGTTTTGATGCGTTACAAGCCGCTCATCTAGGAGCGTTAGGTTATCGGGAGGGAGTTACGCCCACGCTTGATACTTTTGCCAAACAAGCCTTTACTTTTCAGAATGCCTACTCGGTGGCTTCATGGACGGTGCCGGCCTCCATGACTTGGTTTACTGGTGTCTATCCTTCTGAACATCGGATGACGAACAAATATACGCTGTTCCGTCCCCCCATCGAGAAAACAGCAAATCTCAAGCAACTATCACCGAATATCCTAACCTTGGCCGAAATCTTGCGAACACGCGGATACGCCACCGTCGGCTTCACGGGTAACGCTGGGGTAAGTAGCGTGTTCGGATATGATCAGGGTTTTGATATTTATTCATTTGATCCTGGTCGTTTTGGTGGTCTTGATGTCTCGATTCCTCGTGCTTTGGAGTGGCTGCGAGTCAATCGCTGACCAAAAAAACAGGTC
>RGDT01000378.1 GCA_009918525.1 Planctomycetia bacterium | reverse complement strand
GACGCTCAGCGTCACGGGGCCGGTGGTGAGCTTCCGCTTGACCGTGAGCGGACTCCTGGGCACCGGGCCCATTGCTCTGACAGGCAACCCGACCACCGATGCCGCATCCATCCAGGCCGCTCTCCAAGCAGTGCCGGTGGTTGGTAGCGGGTTAACGGTGGCGGCGGGAGCATTGCCTGGGACCTATGTCATACGCTTAGGCGGGCTATTGACGGGGTTCGACCAGCCGACACTCACTGCGACGGTGTTAGTGGGTTCGGGTAGTGTTGATGTGGTAGAGACGGTCAAGGGAGCCGGGGCAACCATCATCGCGGATAAGGCATCGATGAACATGGCTGGCTCGTTCACCGTGGCGGGCGAGCCGCTCTTGGTGCAGGGTCAAGGCAGGGCGACGCCTCCGAGCGTTCCGTTGCAATGGTTCAACGAAGGCCCGTCGCCGTTGGCCAACGGCCAAACGGTGGGCAATCAAAATGTGGCCGGGCGGGTGACGGCGTCGGCGGTGGATCCGACGGACCCGAACCTCATCTATATGGCCACGGCCGGCGGCGGAGCATGGCGGACAATAGACGGCGGTAAGAGTTGGCGGCCGATGTTCGACGCCATCCCTGAGATACAGACCTTGACGATGCCGACGACGGCGGCGAATTTTACGTTGACCTTCGGCGGACAGACGACGGCGACGCTCAACAGCGGCACGGTGACGGCGCAGGCCATCCAGGACGCCTTAAACGGACTCACTTCGATCAGCAGTGTGAGCGGATTGGTCACGGTCACGAAAAGCGGTAACGTCTTCCGTGTGACGTTCGGCGGACAACTGACCGGACGTGCCAATTCCCAAATCACGGCGACGGGCGGTGTCGTGGCGGCGACGCTCCAGGAAGGCATCGCACCGCAATTCGCCATGTACATCGGCTCGATTGTGGTCGATCCGAACTTCCCGAATGTGGTTTATCTGGGGACCGGCGAGACCAACAATACATCAGACTCGTTCTATGGTACGGGCATCTATCGTTCCGACGATTACGGCGTGTCGTGGACGGTGTTCCGCGGGAACATGCAACAGAAGGTTGAGATTGGAAATGTCGGTACCGCTACCACTCCGACTGCGTTCACCCTGAGCTTTACGGGGCCTGATTCGACGGGAGCCACGGTCACGCGGACGACCACTTCTCTGGCCGGCACGGCTACGGCGACCCAGGTTGCAACGGCCCTCAACAATTTGTCGAACATCAGCGGTATTGGGGCCAATGTCGTAGTGACGGCGGGAGTGTCGGCGACGGGTAATCCGTCGTACACGATCGAGTTCCAGGGAACGCTTGCCAAGCAGGATGTTTCCACGCTGGTCGGGACGGGAACAGCCACTCCGATCGTGTCGATTGCCGTGGGTAGTAATCCGTTCTACGGCAAGGGTATCTCCAAGATCGCGATTGACCCGGCCAGTACGGTTCTGAGTCCAAACAGTCCGCGGTTCTTCCTGGCGGTCGGAGAAGGCGGTGACGGGGCGAACGAACGGCATCGGTTGAGCTTCAGGAACTTCCCCAACGGCCGAACCTTTACCATCACCCTGACCGCGCCGGACGCTACAGGAGCTTTGATATCGGCTACCACGGTCCCAATCAGTTGGGTTCAAACCTCGTTCCGACTCAGCACCGCTGATGCGACCCAGACCGCAGCCGCCATTCAGGCTGCCATGCAAGCGTTGCCAAATGTTAATGGTGTTGGCGGTGTTGTGACGGTTACGCCTGTCATCCGCACTGGCGGTGGTGGGTTCTTTGGTGGTGGTGGTACACCCCGTCCTACCGGTGCATTTAATATTGATTATGGTGGTTCGTTATCTCAAACCTCGATTCAATTGGTCATCACTGATCAATACACGTCTCTAAACGCGCCTAGCCCTACTACAGATCCGATCATCGACCCTTCCGAACCGGTTCCTGGTGGTCCGATCAAGGTGCGCAACGGTACGGGCGGCAATGCCGGTTTATGGCGTTACCAAAACGGCGTGTATTTCTTGATGACCAATCAAATATCCGCAAATCGTGCCACGCTCAATGGCCAGACCAATCCGCCGGCCCCTCCCAAGACACCCGGCCCGGATGACGATTTCCGTATCTCCTTCCCACAAAGCGGCGGCGTGACCTGGACCGATGTGTCGCTGACCTATGCGGTGACGGACACCAACGGCGCAGGCCCGGGTATAACCGACTTGGTGGTCTACGGTGCTCTGGGCAGCTCTCAGGGTAATGGGGGTAATGGTCTGTACCGTTGCGAAAACCCCACCGATGATGCGCCGATCTGGTACATCGGCGATCATGGTTCCCCGCAAAATCAGGTCGATACGCTGACGCTCACCGTCACGAATCCCTCCATCACCAATCAGCAGTTCAACCTGATTTTCAAAGGCGCACAAACTCCCAATTTGTTGTTCCGCGATAATGCTTCGCCGCCCAACATGGTGATCACTGCTGCTCAGATTCAAAACGCTTTGCAAAACCTTTCCACCATCGGTGGAGTGGGCGGCACGGTTACTGTCGCGGAAACCAGTCGCAGTGCCACGGTAGTCACTTTCACCATCACTTACGGCGGTCGTCTGGGGCTGGCGCCTCAGCCGTTGATACAGGGTGTTGCCGCTCCGGGAATGACGATCGGAGATGTCATCACGACGCCCGGTGGTGGTGCGGATACCCGGAGCAGCAACGCGTTTCCCACCGGGTCGGTTACTCCGCCGACGAACAACGGCAACATCAAATTCACCGTGATTCCGCCCGCTGGACCAGCGAATTACCCGCCTGCCATTTCGCCGTTGTTGGGCAATGTCACGATATATGCGAGCGTGTCGTTGCCCAACGGTGCTTTGCGTGCGGTGTACAAGAGCACGAATGGAGGCAAAACGTATTCGGCGTTGACTCTTCCGAGTAACTTCCTCAGCAACGTCGGCAATTATGCCAATGCAATCTATGCTGCCAACGCCAACACCGTCTATGTGGGCGGTACCGCTGCCAACGCCAACGTGG
>RGDT01000377.1 GCA_009918525.1 Planctomycetia bacterium | reverse complement strand
AGATCGAGTTTACCGTCGCCGTTGAGGTCGGCGATGGCTACCGATTTGGGCGCATTTCCCGTAGGGAAGTTTTGATTGCGTTGGAAGGTACCGTTGCCGTTGCCCAGCAGGACGCTGACGGATAAATCCTCAAAGTAATAGTTAGCGGTGACAAGATCGAGTTTACCGTCGCCGTTGACGTCGGCGATGGATATGTAGTCGGGGTTAAATCCCGTGTCGAAGTCAGTTTTGGTTTTGAAGGTACCGTTGCCGTTGCCCAACAGCACGCTGACGGTGTTATCGAGATAGTTAGCGGTAACGAGATCGAGTTTGCCGTCGCCGTTGAGGTCGGCGATGGCTACCGATTTGGGTCCAATCCCCGTGATGAAGTCAGTTTTGGTTTTGAAGGTTCCGTTGCCGTTACCCAGCAGGACGCTGACAGTGTTGTTTTCGGAAGAATCATCACCAGCGGTGACGAGATCGAGTTTGCCGTCGCCGTTGAGGTCGGCGCTAGCCACGTGTAAGGAATAACTACCCGTGCCGAAGTTTTGATTGGCTTGGAAGGTACCGTTGCCGTTGCCCAGTAGGACGCCGACGTTGTTATCGCCATTGTTAGCGGTGACAAGATCGAGTTTGCCGTCGCCGTTGAGATCGGCGATGGCCACGGAACGGGGAAGAGATCCTATATTAAAGTCTTGTTTGGTTTTGAAGGTGCCGTTACCGTTCCCCAGCAGGACGCTGAGGTTGCTGCTGCGATCGCTAGCGGTAACAAGATCGAGTTTGCCATCACCGTTGAGGTCGGCGATGGCTACGGAAAAGGGCTGAGATCCCGTGCCGAAGTCTTGTTTGGGTTGGAAGGTGCCGTTACCATTGCCCAGCAGGACGCTGACGCTGTTAGCATTATACCCAAAGTTAGCGGTAGCGAGATCGAGTTTGCCATCGCCATTGAGGTCAGCGATGGCAACGGAACGGGGACCTTTTCCCGTGCCGAAGGTTTGTTGGCCTTGGAAGGTGCCGTTGCCGTTACCCAGCAGGATGCTGACGCTGTTGACGTTAAACCCATAGTTTGCGGTGGCGAGATCGAGTTTGCCGTCGCCGTTGAGGTCAGCGATGGCTACGAATGCGGGGCTATCACCCGTAGTGAAGTCTTGTTTGCTTTGGAAGGTACCGTCGCCGTTGCCCAACAGGACGCTGACATTGGTACCGTTAAAATTAGCGGTAACGAGATCGAGTTTGCCGTCGCCGTTGAGGTCGGCGCTGGCTACGGATATGGGGGAATCTCCGGCGGTAAAGAGTGCTGCTGTGGCGAAGCTCGGGTTGATGCGTGATTCGAGGTGTTCCAGACGCAGCCGAATACGTTCGCCACGGCGAGAATTCTTGTTGATGTTCGGGATAACAAGCGATTTTAGCCAGTTATTAAATGAACGGTCCATATGAAGATTTCTCCAAGAAGCGTCTAGATTTCACAAGCATGTACAATGAGCCAGTTGTATCAAGGAACGAACGAGCTGTTTTCCTTCACTCACCCACAGCGTAATTCCTTACGCCGTGGTTGAGTTTTTCGACCAGGGGCGCGTTTGGTTAGTTGGGATGGAAAAGATTTCATTTACATCGCCGAATATTTACACAATTCATTGCAAATCCGTATGTCACCAGATCACGAAGACTAGATGAATAAACACTTTTTTATCATTAAATTTGAGAAATTACAACCGGAAAGGTAGGGGATTTTCAGATAATATAGCGAAATTTTGGGATTTGAGTGTCATTCGGCGCAGATAAAGTCCAATGACGCCCCGACGATGTCGATGAATGACAAGATCAGGCGCAATAGTTTTGATGTGTTAAATAATCGCGAAAAAAGAAAGAACTTTTCGCGAATTTACCCTTGTCAACGGAATAGTCAGCGCTAAGATATAGTTGGGTGAGGGAGTTGTGAGTATACGGGACTGATTGGGCGACAGACTCGTGACTCCTCCCTCACCCTTCTCTGAATCATTAAAACCGCACATGAGATAGGTGTCTCCTATGCGGTTGTATTTTGCTTGTTACATACGACTCAACCCCTATTGCCGTCAAAAGTCAATCGCCCGATTCGTTCGTTAAATTCGGCACGGGCCTGCTCTCGTGCCGTTGTAAACCGGCTGTGCTCGGCCGCAATCGCTTCGAGTCGGTCTTCCTGATCGCTCAAGGTCTTGACCAGTCGTTCGCGCAAGGATTTTTCGCTCGACTTGTCGCCCAGCGATTCCAGATTTTGTCGAATGCGGCCCTGTTCGCGGTGAATGGTTTCGCGTTCCTGATCGAGCCGAACCAGGGATTGTTCGATTTGGGTTACTTGCTGGAGCGAAGCGAGCGCGGTTCGCATAGCCTGGCGCGTGGCCTCGTCGAGTGTCTTTTGGTCGATGATGGCCTGGAGCGATTCCGGGGGTAGTCCGCCCAGGATTTGTGTGTGCCGCGTCGTGTATTGTTGTTTGATCGTGAACCCGGTCATGTTGGGCGGCAAGGCAAACTGAAATCTCCAATAGTTTTCGGTGGTTTCAATGGGTTCAATCGTATCGATCCATTTCCAAGCGTTACTATCGCGGGGGTGGTCGAGATAACAAACATATTCCCGGCCGGACCGATTATCGATTTGGTAGGTGGTGGTCATGATGCGTCGGGTTTCGATTTCCATTCGCCCTTCGCGAATGACAACGCGATGCGCCTCGTCAACAGGAGAGCTGACATTGTCCAAGACGCGAACGCTGAGTTCGACCGCATAGGGTACGAGCCGTTTTTCGTCGGGTTTGAGGGTTTCGAGCATAGCTTCGCCGACGTAGCTGCTTCCCTCCAGCACCGTGACCGGCCCACCTTCGAGCGTCAGCCCGGTGGTGTTGTGGAACTCCACGGCCCGCATCGGATTTTCCGGCCTTGTGTTGCGGTTGTGCAACAACACCATACGCCCATTAAATGGCTTGAGGACAATAGGCACCAAGGCCGATTGATTGCGTCGAATGGTGACAGGGCGTTCGAGTTGATATTCAAACAAGTCGCCGAGTTTG
>RGDT01000376.1 GCA_009918525.1 Planctomycetia bacterium | reverse complement strand
TTCAAGGCATTTAGTTGAAGTAGGTGGTTGTGGTTTGTGTATTTTGTTAGTTTTGTGGTTTGAGGTAAGATTTTCCTGATTCCCATGCGTCGGAGATTTCGACTAGGACTGCGGTGACGAGACGTTCTAACGATTCCTCGTTGGGAAAGAGTCCGACGACGCGGGTGCGGCGTTTGATTTGGCTGTTGAGGGTTTCGCAGGCGTTGGAGGTTCTGAGTTTCCGGCGGTTCGCTTCGGGTAGGTCGAAGACGGTGAAGCCTTCGGGTAGGTTTTCTTCGGCCCAGGCTACGAGCTTGGGCTGTTTGTCGCGCCAAGTATCGAGGAAGATGCGGAGTCGCTCTTGTGCGTGGGCACGAGATTCTGCATTGAAGATGGCGGCGATCTGTGAGGCGATGACGGACTTGAGTTGCTGTTTGGTAACGAGATGACCTGCATTCTGCTGAAGGTGGAACTGGCAGCGCTGCCAGGGGCTGGCATTGCAGGCGGCGCGCAGGGCGGCTTTGAGGCCGGTGTGGGCGTCGGATACGATAAGGTCGGGAATGCCGATTCCGCGCTCTTTGAGAGACACGAGGAATTCGCGCCAGTGGACTTCGGCTTCGGAGAGGGCGCAACTGACGCCAAGGATCATGCGTTTGCCGTCATCGCGTCTGACGCCGATGGCTTTGAGGGTGGCGCAGTCGCGGACGGTGCCGTCGATGCGGACTTTGTAATAGGTGGCATCGAGGATGAGATATTGGATTTCAGGGAGTGGGCGTGAGCGCCATTTGGCGAATTCTTCATCGAGTTGCTTGTTGAGGTTGGAGACTTGGCCAGAGGAGACTTCGAAACCGCAGAGTTCTTCCATGACTTTGGTGACGCGGCGGGTGCTGACTCCTTGGACGTAGAGGGTGGCGATGGCGGACTTGAGGGCGCGGTCGCTACGGGAGCCTTTTTCAAGCAGTGAGGTGCGGAAGGGAGTGTCGCTGCTGCGCACTTGGGGGACAGCGAGTTGGAGGGACCCGATGGCGGTTTGGAAGGTGCGTGGTTTGAATCCGTTGGCGTGACCATTGCGCTGGACGGCGCGTTGATAAGGGTCGGCACCGATGTGATTTTCACGTTCGATCAGCATGGCGGTGTTCATGAGAAGTTGGGCGATGTTGGCGAGTCCCTCGCCGAGGCCTTCGGAGAAAAGAATCTTGAGAAGTTGGTCCTGGAGTGTAGAGTCGGTTTGTTCGTTCATGGTCTTGGTCTTTTGCTTGTAGAACCTCAGACTAAAGGCCTTGAACGGACTCTGCAAGCCACCTGCGAGGGGGCGGCACCGAGCGAGAGCCCGATTCCGCTACGCTCCATCGGGCTCTCGCTCGGTGAATCGCTGTGGGCATCGGTTTCTCACTTTTACAGACAAAATTTTACACTACCGAAAGCGGGCTGGTGTTAAGTTGAGATCCCTGCCACTCGGTAGGGGTTTATATGCAAAACAAAACACCAACCCGCGCCAATGTAACCGTCCTCAAGCAAATGCTCAACCTCATTCCTCGGGGATTGATCAATCGCCATGCTCTTGAAACTGGGGTGGAAGCCAAAGCGCGCGCCTTCTCCGTGCTCAGTCACCTGTCCTCCATGCTCTTCGCCCAACTCTCCCACGCCATGGGACTCAACGATGTTTGTGACTGGATGCGACTCAAATCAAGCGTGCTGGCCAGGTTTGGTGTAACTCCACCTTCCAAAAACGGCCTCTCCCACGCCAACAAGGAACGCAACGCGGACTTCGCCCAAAAACTCTTCTGGTCGGTCTTGGGCCACCTTCAGCATTTGCTGCGGCGTTTCAAAGTCAAAATCCACGCGGTGGACTCCACGGTCATCCAGTTAGTCGCCAACTGCATGGACTGGGCTAGTCACCGCAGACGCAAAGCCGCCGCCAAAATGCACCTGAGCCTCGACCTTCACAGCTTTCTGCCATCATTCGCCATCGTTGATACCGCTGGCGAACACGACAACAAGCGCGCCCGCGAACTCTGCGCCACGATCCAAGCCGGCGAAATCGTGGTGTTTGACAAAGCCTACGTCGATTTCGACCACCTTAACGATCTGCACCAACGCGGCATCTGGTGGGTCACCCGCGCCAAGGACAACATGAAATACCGTGCGCTCAAAAACCACCCGGCCAACGATAAGAACATCCTCAAAGATCAGGTCATCACGCTGCAAGGAAAGCACAAAGGGATGAAACTGCGCCGAGTAGAAGCGCGCGTAGAAGTCGACGGCGAGTGGCGAGTGATGGTCTTCATTACGAACAACACGACTTGGAGTCCTCGCTCCGTGTGCGATCTCTACCGCCGCCGTTGGGACATCGAAGTGTTTTTCAAACAAGTCAAACAGAGTCTCAAGCTGGGCAGCTTCCTCGGTCACAGTGCCAACGCGGTGAAGTGGCAGGTTTACACGGCACTGCTGGTGTATGTGCTGCTGCGCTACATGGCGCACCAGTCGGAATGGGGGCACAGCTTCACGCGGTTGTTTGCCGTTACGCGTTCGGCCTTATGGGAGCGGATCGACTTGTTAGCCTTGTTGAAATCCTATGGGACAGCAAGCGGACGATTCAAAGTGATCGGAGCGCTCAACACCGCATGGTTGCCGGGTTTTGAGCCAACCAGAACATAAGTCTATGGGACAGCATCAGCGAGTAAATCAAGGGAACCCTCCACCGCACACAAAAAAGTCGCAATCGCCATATACACGAAAACACCATCTGAGCCTTGTAGATTCAAGACTCAGGAGACGCTTTGATTATCCTGTGGGATGACTGTGTATCATTTTCTATACCTGGTGCGTCTGTAAAAATTCCATCTTTCATATGAGGAGTAGTGTCTAAGTATGGAGCAGTACTACCTGACATGGGTACATTTTTGGGATCATTCCAGTCAACCCTCCATCCTGTGTCGCTAGTAACAAAGAATCTCCAAGTATTTGAATTATACTGAAGTGGAGACTCCTTGTTTGACCCATCAATTTGAAATCTAAAAGCAAATTGCATCAATCGTAAAGATCCGCAA